>NZ_JCANTN010000009.1:0-62822 GCF_059568515.1 Soehngenia saccharolytica DSM 12858
CATCTATTTTACTTTTTATTTCCCTTGGTTTTCTTACATCAGATCCTGCACTATTGATATATCTTTCAACTGTACGAGGATCACAATTAAATCTTCGTGCTAGTTCACTTTTATTCAATAATTTTACATCCTCCTTTATCAACTTAATTTGATTCAATACATCTTTTCGCATAATATCTCTCCTGTCAGTTAAGCTTTTTAGAAATATTATACAAGAAAAAATGTATAAATTTGTGCATTTTGAGATTCTAATTTTTCTACATTATCAGTTTATCATTTACACCATGTAAAAGTCGTATTCACGCTGCAATTCCTCCTGCGTAATCTCGTGTGCCACGGTGTTAGGTATCTTAAAATTCTCAATCTGTTTTACTTCCATTGTGATTCCTCCAGTCCGGGGAACGGTGGAAATGTTCCCTCTGCCTATAAGCGAAAAGACAGGCTGAATCGAACCCCCAAATGGGTAAAAAAATAATGCCCTTCAAGGAAAAATCCTCAAAGGGCATCGTGTTAGTTCGGAATCTTCAGTTTCCAACCGCTATAAATCACATTGGAAGTCAGTCCGTTCAGCTTTTTAATTTCAGTGTATCTGCTGCCTTTGCCGAGATATTTCACGGCAATATCCCAAAGGGTATCGCCCTTCACAACCGTATGGACACGGTAATCCGGCTCGGCTGTGCTGTCGGCAGGATAAATGGCAGTGCCGTCATTGGCAAAAACAAAAGTACCAGGGTTCTTATCTGCGGCCGCCTTTGCATTGGAAAGAATACGATATGCACCTACCTGGGATTTGCTGTCCTTCCAGGTCTTACGCACACGGTAATAACCAGTAGTCAGCTTTTCGGGATATGTCACCGTAGGCTCTGCAGGAGTTTCGGTTTCCTCCTCATCGGTAGACGCCAGGAGTTCCTTTACCTCCGCACGGAAAGTATCCATACTCTTGCCGTGTTTCGGAAACCAGTGCATTACATCACCGTGGTTAGATGCAACACCCTGCTTGTAACCCTCGGAATGGCAGATAATGTTCTGCTCGGTCAAACCATACTCCTTGCAGAGGTAGGCACAAAGTTCAGCGGCCTCACGGTACACCTTTTTGAAGTAGGCATAATCCGTAAGACCGTCCTCGCAGATTTCAAAACCGATATGCGTGTTGTTTGCACTACCCCCGGCGTGCCATCCACGATGATTCCAAGGGAGCGTCTGATAGGTTGCAATGCTACCGTCAGCCAGCTTACCGATGAAAGCATGAACGCAGACCTCTCTGCCGCCGGGATGATAAGTATTCCAGTGATTGCCGTACTGGTTCTTGCCAAGCAGACCATCATCGGGACCGACATAGCGTTTCAGATTCGGATTGTTGGCACCCGTAGAATGAACCATGATGCCCTTGACCGTGATTTTCTTGCCCGCTTTGTAGCAGGCGTTTTCCGTAAAAATAAGTTTGTGTAAGTTCATATTACTTGCCCTCGCTTTCTGTATCATCTACACGATTATGGAGCTGCTCTAAGATATCCTTCATCTTCTCCGGAATCGGCAAACCAAGGCGGGATGCGTTTTCCAAAAGGCTCACGCCCTCATTGGAGAGATAGAAGAAAATAACCGCCGTTCTGAGTACGCTGCCGTCACCGATAACATTGGCATCCAAAATGTGCGCAATGCCCACCAAAGTGAAAATCAGCACCTTACGGCAGATGCCCTTGAAGCCTACGGAACTGGACAGGTTCTTGTCCACAATGGCACACATGACTCCTGTGATGTAGTCCACAACCACGAACGCCACCAGTGCATACAGAAAACCGTCAAAGCCTCCCAAGAACCAGCCGAGCCAACCGCCAAGGGCAGTAAAAATGATTTGAATGGTGTTCCATAAATCCTTCATAGTAAAATCCTCGCTTTCATAAATTTTTGTAAAACAAAATGGCTGCCCAATCGGACAACCATCTGTAGATAACGTATTTAAGGCCGTTCATCCTCAATATTTGTGATTTTGGCCATGTAATAAACCTGTCTGAGTGTTCTTGGAAACAGCACATCAGGGTTGTTGATAATAAGATAGAGCCACGCAGAAGACACAACACTCTCCCAAACATGAAACTCCCACGGAAGTGTACCGTAGGTGGCAGTGGTATATATCACTCCTCCGGAACTGCCGTTGCATTCCTGCAGGCGAATACACTCATCCACATAGAACTTTGCCTCATCCGCGCGTCCTAACATAAGAGCAAGTGCAGCATATCCCAACGTACCCTCTGTCCACACAATGTCCGGTGCACCTGCATAATCTATCGTTCTGTCACTGTAAGGTTTGAAACCGGAAAATGTGCCATCGGATGAATATGTCATGTTGTAATAGTCCGTTTCGGAACTCATGACGATTTCCTTATCCGTGGTCAGATAGACCTCGCAGGCGGTATTAAGGCAGGTTTTGGCACAATCCGAATGCACCACAGAAAAAATGAGCATTCCTGCCCAAGTGGTACAGTCCAATGCCCATGCCTCATCCGGTTTGCCGCCGTTGATGCCTTGAAAAAATCTGCCGTTTTCAGTGTCATAGCATTTTAAGAACAACTGGTCACGTACCAATTCCGCTGCCTCTTTGTATTTCTTCTTTTTCAACACAAGGGCGCAGCCTTCCAATGCCTGCAGAGAAGAGCATTGATGCTCTACCGAACACCACTCAATCTCCACGTCGGTATAGTTGTAATCATTGTCATAAACACCATAGCCGCCTCGGAGAAGACCGTAACGAGGGTCATCCTTATTGGTTACTTGGCGAGATAACAGCCAACTGCCTCCTTTTTCTAACATCTCAAGCCATTCAGCGGTTTTATCTTTACCGTCAGTTCTTGTAAGCAAAGCATAACAAATTCCCCAGACAACCCATCCCATTGCTCCGGTACGAACATAATCGTGAAATAACTTCCCGATATAAATGTCATAGGAGAAATTCCAACTTCCGTCTGTATTCTGGTCTAACATCAGACGGTGCAGCATTTCATCCACGATGTCCCAATCACCAGAGGTGGCAAACACCAACAGCGCAAGACCCACATCATATGACCATGTACGGGAGTTCAGCATATATCCGTATGCACCGAGAGCAGTGTTACCTTCTTTGCTGAATTGCGGGTCACCCTCCGGTATCAGAAACGAAGCCGGGTATCGATACCACGCATCATAGCCGCTGCCCGTTGCTCCCACTGTAATTTCAGTATTCACATCATGAATACGAACAATCTTTTTCCCTGCAAAAGACTGCGGAAACGCAATATATCCCATAGGCATCACCTCCCGATGGAACACGAATCAATCGTTGTTCCTTCATAATCATAGGTAGTCAGCGTAATCTGATTTGTGGTAACATCCATGACCGTATACATCGGCTCTTTCTGCTCTATGACAACCTCATTCCATTCGGCAGAAGGATTATCCGGCACATGGTATTTTGAACCTGTGCAGGTAGGTGTTGTAAAGAACAGTTTACCAGGATAAGTGGTTCGGCTGAGATGATGTTCGTGTCCTGCCAGAACCATACAGATATCCGTCTGATTTACGATAAAGTCCGTCAGTCCTTCTCGCAGCGTATTCACATTGTCTGAAATACCGGACTTACTTGCAGAATACAAGCTGTGGTGCGTAAGGAGTATCGCCCACGTGTATTCATGCTCTGCCAGAGCCTTTGTAATATAGTCGATGTGGAATTGGCAGTTCGTATTATTTGTATCGATAGCAACAAAAAGGACTCCCTTATGCAGAAAGGCAAAATTGCCTCCATCTGCATTTGGAAGTCCATAATGACCGAAGAAATGCTCGTTTTTATCATGATTTCCTCGCACTGTCGCAATCGGAACGGAATGCTGTTCCGTAAACATATGATACTGCGATGTCCTCGTTAGGCCATCCGTGATAGCATCCACCTGATCACCCATACTGATGATGAGTGTCGGTAACGGGTCAAGAATCGTCTGTACACGATACCAGTTCTCAGCAGAATCTTCCGCAATAATCTGAGGGTCACCTGCAATGAGAAATCTCATATTATCCGGCACTACAAAACTCTTGGTAAGTGTTACACCGTTTTTCCCTTCAATGGTGTAGGAATACTCACCGCCAAGAGGTGCCTCCACCACCGCATGAAAGGTGTAATATCCATCCACAATATCCTCATAGGAAACTTGTTGCGAATTGCCGTTTACGGTTATCGTACAGGCATCCGTAAAATTGGTAATCCAAGTTATGATGACCTTTCCCTCAGAGGTATATGGCTGAACGATGGCATCTCTGATAAACGGCACAGGCTCCTCCGGCAGAATAATCGGATTCTCTGGCAGGTCAGCAAGTGTAACAACGCCATCATAATAAATATCCGTAGTAAACGCATCATACTCAACATCAGCGTAAATATAGAGCGTTGCAGTGTAATCTGCATACCTTGGAACGGCATTATCCAGTATCGTGTCATCCACCAACTGCGGACGGAGAGTATATGTTTCAGCATATAAAAATTCTTCCGTCGGTGCAGTTTCTCCCTCCGGTACATCAAAGATTTCCTGATTAAACAGTTCCTCGACCATACCGGGGAGATTGTCCACATCTATTACCGTGCCATCCTCGTCAAGCCAATCATAATATTTTAAGGTAAATCCTTTGATACCATTTGAACCGCCCTCATTGATAATGACATCCTGTCTGTACCAATAGGTCTGTTTCTTTGTTACCGTTCCGTTTACTCCATAATAATCCGTTTCCTTAAAATAGAGTTCACTGTGCCACGTCCCATCATCGTGAAGGGCGCAGATATTGGAACGATACTGCATATCCGTGTAGGTTGTTATCTCTACACCCATCTTTTTTGCTGCCGTATCGAGGTTTTGATGCTTTCCACTGCAAATACCTACATAGGTTTCATCGTAGAACTGGTCGCAGCAGATATAATTCGGATAATTGACTATAGCATCCTCCGGAATATCAACAGCAGCAAGCACACGGCCTGTATGCGCATCCGTATAATCTTCTTTCAGCACCGGATGAAGGGTATAGTTATTTACATTCATCTGCCTTTTGATAAACTCAATAGCCTTATCAGATGAAATCTTGTATTTCTCATCATTAAATATGCCTGCCATAAATACTCCTTTCCGGTTATTCTTCATCTGTTGGGACGGTACAGTAGAAAACAAGCAGCGTTGATGTAGTAGTATCAACTCCCGAAAGCGTTGCTCCCACATACGAACCAAATTCACTACCACTGCTACGATTAAGCGTGATGACACCTTCACTTCCATCACTCGTATGAATATGAAAGTAGGGTCTGTCATGATAGGCACGGGTAAAATAAAAAGTGCCATTCCCGATCATCTCACCAAATTCTACGGTGTATTTTGCCGTAGTATCGCGGATGTTCTGCACGGCATTGATATATTCATAAAGCGAATCGTTCAAGGTGGGGATGTACGCACCGATTGTGATTCTTACTTCCTTATGGTTAAATGGATTCCAATCCATACCAACAATTCTGCTCTCCGTCTGGATTGCCATAGGTTTGAACGCCACAATCAGTTCATCGCCGAGTTCAAGAGAACCCTTTTTATATAGCGAAATCTCATAGTTCGTAGTCTTATCAGAAACACTGTAAGAAAAGCTGATATCCTGAACGGATGCCTTCTTTACAATATCAATTGGCGTTTCGTTTCCCACATGGCCGCGAATACCAATGGTGTATCCATAATACTCGATTTCTCCCTTGGCAAGTGCTAAAAGCTGCATGATAGCAGCACGGCGGGTACATTCCTTGTTAATTCGGAGAGTGACCTCTTCCTCAATATCAACGATACCCACATTGAATGGTGTTCCCATCAAAAGAGTTTCTAAGATGCTCTTTACCGTACCGGATTGTTCAAACGCCGTAACCTTGTACTCATCGTTATTGAGAATGTAGGTGATGTGTTCTCCAGTAAACTGCGTATAACATATGCCGCCGGAAATGTTTTTCTTAAGTCCTGTAATATAGAACACAAGTCCATCCAATTCCAATCGACTGTTCACATCAACATACCCTTCCGTGGTTCTGGTAAGGAGGCTTACATCAATCGTACATTCGCCGCTTAATTTCTGCACAATGCTGCAGGAATTTACTGCCCGGTAGCTTTTAATCAAATCACCGGAAGAATTATCCTCTGCGGGTGCATAAAACTTCAGCACCGGACTCGGTGGTATTTCACGATACAACGGTTTTAGAGTTCTGTCAGAATCGATATTTCTATAGGATGAACTCCACCTAAGAAATATCATTCCTTTTATTTTCTCCGGTGTTGGAGGAATGGCATCTCCACCTTTATCCACATACTGGACAGACAAAAGGTCATCCTCGGCATAATTTAAAAATCGCACTGTGAATCCTGTAACCTCATACACAGGATTGATAGTCAAATCGGACTGCACATTGGTGTAATCAGTATCCCACTCAACAAACGTCTTACCACTGACAACTTCCGGTTCAGGAGGCACTGCATCATATGTCTGCTCGACTGTTTGTGTAGACAAAGCTGCAGTGCCATCGTGATTCATGAATATTACCGTGTACAGATTATGGTAGAGGGGTCTGACCGTCTTGTCATTCACAATATTGGTAATATCGCGATTCCAACCAATAAACACCATATTTTCAAACACTTCTGGTTTCGGTGCATATGGTGTAGCATCACCGCCCTCCGGCACATCGACAGTGCCAAGGAGGTCATCACCATCATAATTCAAAAATCGAACGGTGTAATATGTCACACCATCAAGAACATAAGACATAGGGACCTCCTTTAAACTGTACCAAGGTTACGAATGGATGCTCGGCCCTGGCTATACTGAATTTGGGAAACAATAGTTGTGATGATTTTTCCATCAATCATCAACGGCTGATTTAAGGTAAAACTTGCTGGGTTATTTGTGAATTCCATTGGCGTATGCTTATCCGCCGTGTATCCGACATCGGCAGAAAAGTCAAAGTCGGTAGGCAGTGCAGTATTCATCTCTGCTGCCAAGCCATGCATAACGCCGTTGATGTCTTCTGCCATGTGCTGTGCAGATTTTACGGCATCTTTACCGCTTGAATCAATGGCACCGGACAGACCCTTTACAAGCATTTCACCGACCCATGCCATCTCATCGGATGGAGAGTGGATTCCAAAGAAATCACAAATACCATCCCAAATGGACGAAATCCAACCGGATACTTTATTCCATAACCACGAGGCGAGGGACTGGATGCCTTGCCATAAACCACGAACAAGGTTACCTCCGACCTCTGCAAGCTGCCCGACACCTTGACCAAATGCGGATACAAGACCCGCTAAAATCTGCGGAACTACTTTCACGATTTCCACGATAATGGTAGGCAGATTTTGTACCAATGCAATGAGGAGTTTCACACCAACTTCGATAATCTGTGGGATAGCGCCAATGAAGAAATCTACAAGACTCAAGATAATTGCAGGCAACTGCTCAATCAGCACCGGAATCGCATCAAGCAGACCCTGTGCCAATCCCATAATCAACTGCAACGCTGCATCCAAAATCATCGGCAGGTTTTCAATAAGGCTCTGAACAATCGTAATCACAGCCTGCACTGCTGCAGGGATAAGTGTAGGAAGTGCCTCGCCGATGCCTTGCACCAAAGACATCACAATCTGAATGGCCGCATCAATCAGCAACGGCAGATTTTCAATCAGTGTGTTTACGATGGTCATCAGTGCATCGATTACCACGGGGATAAGTTTCGGCAGCATGGTAAGTATGGTGTTCAGCACCTGCGAAAACAGGTCAACCACGGTATCCAAAAGTGTCGGAAGAAGTTCTCCCACTGTTGCGAGCAAGGCGTTCAGAGCCGTTGGCAGTGCCGCTATAATGTTTTCGATTACAGGCGTGATGTTGGTCAGCACATCCTGGAACGCATCCACCACATTGTTGCAGAGCATTTCAATGTCTGCATCTGCATTACCGAAACCTACGATAAGGTTATCGATGGCAGCCTTCATGGAGTTCAAAGAACCCTCAATGGTGTGTTCCGCCTCTGCTGCCGTTGCACCCGCCACACCCATGCTCTCTTGAATCACATGGATGGCAGAAACCACATCGGCATAGGAACTGATATCATACTCAATACCGGAAATCGCCTGTGCATCGGCAAGCAGACGTTCCATTTCAGTCTTGGTGCCTCCGTAGCCGAGTTTCAAGTTGTCCAGCATCGTGTAGTTCTGCTTGGCAAAACCCTGGTAGGCGTTCTGGATGAGTCCGATGTCCGTACCCATCTTATTGGCATTATCCGCCATATCGGTAATAGCCATATCCGCATACTTTACTGCCGCCTCAGTATCTCCTCCAAGGGAAGAAATAAGGGATGCGGAAAAAGAGGTAACCGTGGACATATAGTCATTTGCCGACATACCCGCAGTTTTGTAGGCATTATTGGCGTATTCCTGCAAAGATGCAGAGGAATCCTTGAACAGCGTGTCGATACCACCGACCAACTGCTCATACTCGCCGTATGCTTCTACTACTGCTTTTCCAAGGGAAACTGCGGCGGCAGCGGCAGCCGTAACCACCGCACCCATTGCAACGCCCACGGTTTTCAGAGTGCCGCCAAGTTTTGAGAATTTACCCTCGGAGTCATCGGCAGCATCTCCGGCATCATCGAGTTCTTCTTCCAGATCATCCGCAGCATCGGCGGCATCGTCCATTTCACGTTCGGCCTCATCCAGGGCAGTGTTATTACGGTCAAGTTCACGCTCCATATCATTGAGCGCCGCCGTAGCGTTATTAAGCTGAATCTGCCACTGCTGTGTCCTTCGGTCATTTTCTCCGAAAGACTCGGAGGCATTGGCAAGTGCCTGCCGCAAGGTTTCGATTTTCTGTTTCTGTGCCTCGATTTCCTTATTCAGCACCTGATTCCTTGCGGTCAGTGCCTGCACGGAATTATCGTTTTTGTCGAACTGTGAAGTAACAACCTTCATTTCCGACCCCAGAACCTTAAAGGACTGGTTGATTTCGGACAATGCTTTCTTAAATTCTTTTTCGCCCTCAAGGCCAATCTTCAGACCAAAATCATCCGCCATCAAACCACCTCCTTAGATTCCGTCCGGAATGATATCGTCAATGAAATATTCTCGTTTCGGTTTTGCTGCACCCGTGTACTGCTTGTGGCATTCCCACAGGTCCATTAGCAAGCCAAACGGCATCAGCCACACCTCATCCATTGACAGATGAAGCTGACTGATGCCGTAATATAAAAGTCGAGTAAATAACTCTTCGTCACTTACCCGACCGCCGCGTTTTTTGAGTTGTCCTCACTTTGGATGTTACGCTTGGTACCCTTATACAGAGCCTCGGTAATGGCAGCCTTGTAATCTGCCAGATCCAAAGGTGTGGTCAGAAGTTCCACCATCTCCTCGGTAAGGACTTCTTTCTTGTCATCCTTGTTTTTCAGGTTGTGGACAAGGATGGACTGGTTTGCCAGAAGCGTAATCAGCCATACGATTTCACCGATTGCCATCTCGAAGTTCTCGGATTTCATCAGCTTGTCGCCAAGGTTCTCCAAACCGCCGTAGCGTCCTGCGATTTCCCTGGTAGCCTTGGTAGTGAGGAGCAGCGTATACTCGTCACCGCCGATATTGATAATTGCAGAGCGTTCTTTATCCATGTGTCATATCCTCCTTATTCAGCCGCCTCTGTAGCATAGGAAGGTTCATATACTTCCGTATACCAGTTTGTGATGATTTCCGAAGTCACTGCAGCATCACCCTCCGTAACCTCTGCCTTCCAGGGATGCTTGCCCTTGCCGTCCACCTTGTTACGGCGCAGAATCGTACCCTCGATGGTAGGTGTAGAGAATGTAATGCTGTCACCCTTGGTAGCAAGGTTGGTGGCAGGGATGCCAAACTTCACGCGGTAGAGCCAGTAATACTTGTATTTGCCGTTGGATTTCTTTGCACGGAAACCGACAGCCACAGGCTCTCCGCCGTCCTCACTTGCAGACACCACAACACCGTTTGCATCGATAGTCGCACCGGTAAGGTCGGATGCCACAGAAGCACCGATATCATCCACGCCCAGTGAAAGGGTGCCGTTCTTAAATTCCTTCACGATTTCCGATGCGCCGTCATCGGCATAAAGGGTTGCCTCGGCAAGTTCTACCGAGAGATCGGCGTTCATAGCCTTTGCCAGTTGCACCGGAGTGCCGTAGGTTTCATCCCCGGCATCATCTTCGGTGATTTTGGCATAAAAAAGTTTATCAAGACCGATAGTAGCCATTGTTTATTCCTCCATTTCATAGTGTTTCGCCACATCCACGTTGTAATGGAAGTAGCCTGTTTCGGTTTCATAACCGATATATCTGCGGTCGGTTATGGTAAAATCCGCACCAAGCAAGGCACGGACGATTGCATTTTTGTCTTTAGTGTAGCTGCCTTTGGCATACAGAGAAATTCGTGCCTCCTGGATATCACAACCGGGAGTATTGTCTGCATGAAGTTCAAAGCTGTCTGCCATAGGAACTACCACGATATATTTATCCGGAGCCTCATCCTTAAAGACGCCCGTTTCAAGCGGAACGCCTAACGGCTCAAGGGTTGCATTGATATCTGACAGCACACTCACAGTTTTCTGACCTCCTCCTCGAATTTATTCTGCATTGCACTGATACAGGCAGCACGGGATGCTGTCTTTGCGGGTTTCATAAAAGGTTTGGCAGGCTGGCCGTGTTTGCCGTATTCGATGATGTTCGCCAGTTTTGCATTGCTAATGCCGTCACTGCGGGGTTCGGCAAAGCCGACTTTGATGTTGTGATTGCCGTTTTTGTCCATCTTCACAGAAGACAATCCGAGTGCGCCCTCCAACTCTCCCGTGGAACGGGACTCATACTTTGTGCCGCTGCCTACCACAGAAGAAAGGTTGCTCTGTGCCTTGGCAAGGACAATCTCGGCTCCGGCTTCAAGCACTTTCTGTGCAACAGGGTCAAAGTCCGAGCCGAGCCTTGAAATACGCTCCAGAAAGTCCTCCGGCATTTTGATATCCACTTTAGCCACTGGTCGACACCACCTTTTTCGCAAGCACCTCCACATACATCCCACGCCCTTTGACATCTTCCACGGACGTAATTTCAAAACGCCCGTCCTCACAGACCAAGATATGGTCGGTGGTAATCTCAAGACCGGGAATGACACGGAGGCGGAATAGGTCGGTTGCCTCGGAGAATGCAGCGAGGTTTGCCCAACGCTCACTCCCGTGGCGGCCTTCCCTGTAAACACGGACAGAGGCGAGGATTTCATCTGTCGTAGAGGAGAAACCCTCGCTGTCCTTTACCTTTTTTGTGATGACAATGTCAGCAAAGCCATTCATTTTTCCGAAACTCATATCACACCTTCCAATCTCGGTCGAGCCTGAGAAGAAGGTTGACCGTATTCCATACCTGCTGACCCGCCTGAACATTATCGGCAAAGAAACCGCCCGTAGAGCCGTCCCTGGATTCATAGAAATGCGATGCCAGCATAACCACTGCCTGTTCGGTAGTGGCGGGCATCGCATTTTCCGTATAATATCCTGCCGCAATGTGCTGATAGCTTTCCGCATAGGAAACGGCGGCAGTGATGAACCTTTCAATCAGTCCATCATCCACCGAATGCTCCAGTATCAGATTTTCCTTAACCTTCGTCAGAAGTTCACTCATCACTGCCACCTCCCATCTTAGGCAGTAGCCATAGTGAGCAGTTTTACTGCTTCAGGCAGTACCAACTTGCCGTCCACACGCTCCTTGGCAACAAAGCCGACCATACCGTTTCCGGCGAAGAGTTCCTTCAGTTCCGCAAAGGAACGGGTACCACGGTCACCGATGTTGTAGTAGCTGTAGTCACCGAAGGCAATGGCAGGCATACCTGCAGTGATAACAGGGAAATAAGGAGAAGTATGCACCTCATAACCCAACAGTCTGCCAGGCTCTCCCGCCTGAACGGAATCCTGCCAGAGGTAGCGGCCGTTCTTGTCGGTCAACTTACGGATAGCAGCCAAGGTCTGGTCATTACAGATAAACTTGGCATTCTTACGGTAAGGACGCTTGAGGGAGTACACAAGGTCGATGAGTTCATCGGCAGTGATATCCGTTGCAGATGCGGCAGTGACACCGATTTCCGCACCGCCCTCAGATGCAAGCAGACCCAAAGGCTGACCCACGCCGGTACCGTTGAGGAAGGCATCCTCTTCCGCATTGGCGAGAGCCTTTGCAAACTGACGGAGAATATACTTCTCAAGACCGAATGCATTGTCATACAGAAGTTCCTCGGTAACCTTAACAGCAACATGGAGCTTGTGGGCATCCAGGTTGATCTGGGCGAACTTTGCATCACCCCAGGTAAGTTCCTCGCCCTCGTCAATCCACGCTGCCGCAGGCTTGGTGGCTGCGATGTTGATTTTACGCTCACCACTGGTAGTGATGGTGTGACCCAGCTTACGGAAGATGTTCTCTTCCTCCAAAGCCTCAATCAGGCGGGAATCGTACTCTTCGGGAACAAGGTAACCACCGTCAGCGTCAATTCCCTCGGACAAAACATTGCTGACCTGTCGGAAGTTGGTACGGAGTGCCTTAAGCATACCGTCCTTGTAAGCATCAGAAGCACGTCCGGTCTTTGCCTTCTGACCGTCCATAGCCTTGCCGTTCATAGGCTTTTCAGTGATGGGAGCAGAGGTAGGTTTGGAAAGCTGTGCATCCATAGCTGCCATCGCCTCCATACGCTCAATTTCAGCACCGAAGTCCTGAACCTTCTTCTCCATCTGTGCATAGGTCTTTGCATCCTCATCGGAAAGCAGACCGTCCTTGTCGCGCTTGGTTTCCACAAAAGCCTTTGCAGCCTGCCAAGCCTGGTTACGCTTTTCGCGCAGTTCGTTAATAGTCATAATAAATTACCTCCAATTATTGATAAGATTTAGCCTTGCCATAAGGTCATCAGCTTTGGTTTTACGGGTTGGTTCGGACTTGATTGCACACTTGGCTGCAACCTTGTCCATGAGAGAATTGACCACATTTGCCTTGGAATAAAGCATGGAAACCGCAGGGGATTCCATATCCTCGGCACCGCCCACACGCTGCATGATTTCATCTGCAAAGCCGAGTTCCACGGCCTTGTTTGCATCCATCCATGTTTCAGCATCCATAAGGTGGGACAGCTTTGTGCGGGACAATCCTGTCTTGATTTCATAGGCATTTATGATGGAATCCTTCACGCTTGCCAGCATTTCAATGGCTTTCTGCATTTCCGCAGAGTCGCCGAAAGCAACGGTCATAGGGTTGTGAATCATCATCATGGACACAGGGGACATCAGCACCTTTGTGCCTGCCATCGCAATCACGGATGCTGCGGAGGCAGCGATACCGTCAATCTTGACCGTGACATTACCCTTGTATTCCATCAGCATATTGTAGATTTGGGCGGCCGCCACGCAGTCACCGCCGGGCGAGTTAATCCAAACGGTAATATCACCGGAACCTGCATTCAGTTCTTCCTTGAAAAGCTGTGGTGTGACATCATCATCAAACCAGCTTTCTTCTGCGATTGTTCCGTTCAGAAACAGTGTCCTCGCCTCCGGCATCGTTTCCGTCTGTGCCTGGTTCTTCCACTTCCAGAACTTTTTCATCGGGGTTTTCCTCCTTTCCGTCATTGTCAGTTGTATTTGCAAAAGCACCCGCATCTTTCAGAGGGAGCATATTGCCGTTGATAAGGTAAAGGTCACCGCCTTCTTCCGCAGGGATGCGGTCAAGGTTTTCCAGTTCACGGATATCATTTGCAGACATCCAACCGTTCTGGCGACCGATGGCGTAACCGTTCATACGGCTTTGGTAATCGCCACGGAGCAGACCTTCCAGATTGAATTTCACGAAATAATCCTTCTTTTCCGTATTGGAAAGCAATGCCCTCATAATGGACTGCTCCCAACGGATGACCCACGGGTCCAAGGTGTATTTCACAAATTCAAGGGACTGCTGCTCAATATTAGAAAAGCTCGACTTCTCAAGGTCGCCCACCATATGGGGAGGTACTCTGAAAATTCGAGCAATTTCATTGATTTGGAACTTCCTTGTTTCAAGAAACTGTGCCTGTTCCGGTGAAATGGAAATCGGTGTGTACTTCATTCCTTCTTCGAGGACAGCCACCTTGTTGGAATTGGAACTGCCACCAAAGGCAGCCTGCCAACTTTCCCTGACCCTCTGTGGGTCTTTGATAGCACCCGGATGTTCCAGAACACCACCAGGGGTTGCACCGTTGGCGAAGAACTTGGCACCGTACTCCTCACAGGCAATTGCCATGCCGATGGCGTTCTTTGCCATAGCAATCGGAGAATATCCCACCAACCCGTCAAAGCCGAGTCCGGGAATGTGAAGCACATCAGAAGGCTGCAGCGTTACTGCAAATTCTTTGTTTTTAATGGCTTCATCAGAGCCACGGTAATAGGTGTAGTACAGATGCCCATTCTCATCCCTGTCCACTGACATCTTGTTTGGCATCAGCGGATAAAGGGCAACAACCTCATTCTTGCCGTTACGTATAATCTGGGCATAAGCATTGCCCCACAAAAGCAGATGGGTCATAAGGGTTTCTCGGAATACGAAAGAACTCATTTCCGGATTCGGCTCATCGTGAAGCAGTCGGTAAAGCGGATGGTCGATGGCTTTTTCCTTGCCGCCGTCATCGTTATATTTGTAAAGATGTAAAGGCAAACCCGCCACTGCCTCCGCAAGAATACGGACACAGGAATACACTGCCGTCATCTGCATGGCAGAACGCTCGGTTACTGCCTTGCCGGAAGTTGTACCACCCATATAAAAAGTGTAGGCACTGCCTGCCGTTCTGTTTTGGGGCTTATCTCTCGACTTAAACATTCCCGTAAAAATACCCATATCAAATCACGCTCCTTCCTAAATAAACAAAATGCCACGGTCATCGTAAACCGAAGCACTGTTGGTGTTGCCACAGCGGATTGCACGGTCGAGTGCCATAATCGTGGCAACGGCACCGTCAATCTTTTCTGTGGATTTGGCTTTATCTGCTTTGATGTTTCCGGCAGGGTCGGTTTTGATGTAGATGTTATCCATCATCCACCTAAGAACCAGATGCCCACCGTGAGCCAGTTTTTTCTCCAGCGCAAGTTTCATCAGTTCTTTGGTCGGCGGGGACATATCTTTGTACCCCTGCCCAAAAGGAACTACCGTAAATCCCATACCCTCAAGGTTCTGCACCATTTGAACAGCGCCCCAACGGTCATATGCGATTTCACGGATGTTGTATTTCTCACCCAGGGACTCGATAAATTTCTCGATGTAGCCGTAATGGACTACATTGCCCTCGGTGGTCATAAGCAAATCCTGTCGTTCCCAAATGTCATACGGCACATGGTCACGGCGAACACGCAGGTCAATGTTATCTTCCGGTATCCAGAAATACGGCAGAATGATATATTTATCATCCTCATCTTCCGGTGGGAACACCAACACGAATGCCGTGATATCCGTAGTGCTTGAAAGGTCAAGGCCGCCGTAGCAGACACGGCCTTCCAGTTCGGATTTGTCGGTTGGAAACGCACAGGCATCCCACACCGCCATCGGCATCCAACGGACAACCTGTTTTACCCACTGATTCAGCCTTAACTGACGGAAGGCATTCTCCTCGCCGGGGTTCTGCTTTGCCTGTTCGCAGGCTTGCTGCACTTTGTCGATACCAACCGTTACCCCAAGGGACGGATTGGCTTTTTTCCATACTTCCGGGTCAGTCCAGTCATCATCATCCTCTGCACCATAAATCACAGGGTAGAAGGTAGGGTCAACTTTTCGCCCTTCGATGATGTCCTTTGCCTTTTGGTGGGTTTCGTAGCAGATGGACTGCGTATCGTTTCCCGCCGTGGTGATCAGGAAGTAAAGTGGCTGCATTCTTGCGTCACCGGAACCCTTGGTCATAACATCAAACAGTTTTCGATTCGGCTGGGTATGCAACTCATCAAAAATAACGCCGTGGGTATTGAAACCATGCTTGTTGGCTACATCCGCCGACAGAGCCTTGTATTTACTGCCCGTCGGGTTGTAGGTCATGGTCTTCTGGCTTGCCTGGATGGTCATCTTATTTTTAAGCAGTGGACTTCGCCTTACCATTTCCAAAGCAACATCAAATACAATTCGTGCCTGGTCTTTATCCGCAGCACAGCCGTACACTTCTGCACCCGGCTCAAAGTCAGCACACAAAAGATACAACGCCACTGCCGCCGCCAGTTCCGATTTGCCTTGTTTCTTTGGGATTTCGATATAGGCTGTGTTGAACTGCCTGTATCCGTTTGGTTTTAGGACACCGAAGATATCTCGAATAATCTGCTCCTGCCAGTCAATCAGTTCAAATGGCTTTCCATCCCATGTACCTTTGGTGTGACAGCAGAATTTTTCGATAAAGCATACTGCGTGGTCGGCGGCATCCTTATCGTAATAACTGCCCTCCGCCATAAAGCGGGTTGGCTTATAGTTTTTCAGTTTTCTCAAATGCCGTCACCTCCTCAAAAATGGCATAAAAAATAGCCGCCACCATATTCGGTGCGACTTTGCGTATACGAGGAACAGAGCCTCTCGGCTCCGTCCTGCCTTTACAGGATTTTTAATTGTGTTCGTTCAGCAAAATGCAAAGGGCAAGGTTTGCTTCTTCGGTTGCAGGCTCGATGTCCCAACCTCTGTCATAGTTGGCAATGACCTCACCATTCAGTTTCAGCATCAGCTTGCTGATTTTTCCGCCGTTGATACCGAACTGGCTGCCTTCCTCATAAACCTTTATCCAGTAGTGGACTGCCTTGTAACCGCCGTCCTTTTGCGGGATGCCGATTGTTCCTTCTTTCCACATAGTCAGTCCTCCATTTCGCCTGTCAGAATAAAGTGGGTGTATTCCTTACGGTGTTCCTCAAGGTATACCACCAATTCGTAAAAATGCATCTCGTTGGCAATGTACTGCACCATCGGAACATCAAACATATTGGTGCGTCCGGTTGCTCGGATGGCGAGTATCTGTTCCTTGATTTTATTCATCGGTGCAGACCTCCTTGCCCATAAGCAGTTCAGTGTAAATCTTGGTATAGCGTTCACACTCGCTGCCCTCTGACCCTGCAATGGCACGAAGGTAGAAGTCGGCAGCCTCTTTTCTGCTGTCCCAAACCTCGGTGCTGCCGTAGCAGGTAATGGTCACTGCATCCAGTTTTCGACAACTATCGACACCGTACACCACATTCAAGCCGGAGCCGTTATCCCAACGAACCATGATGGAGGCAGTATCATCCACACCTCGAACCGTACCCTTCGTGCCAATGGGTGGTGCCTGCATATCTTCCATCTGCACCAGTTCCACACGGCAGCCTACAGGGTAGGCTTTGCGTACACGCTCGACTGTTTCTTTATTCGGAAATCTCATGCTTGACACCTCCTTTGAAAGCACTGCTGCCGGAAAGGTTGCGGAGCAGAATTTTTCGCTCGGTCTTGTATTCGTTTCCGATAAAGCCGAGGCGGAGGAGAAAACAGCGGAATGCGTATTTCTCGTTGTCCACCGCTTTTTCCGTAGCATTGATGCGTTTCTGATTTTTACTCATTTCGCAAAGGGCAGCAATGAAGTGGCTGTAAGCCTTGACCTCGTCGGCATCCAACTCACCTTCGAACCAAGGGAAGGAAACCCTGTCCTCGCCGATTTCGATTGGTGTTGCCGAAATGCCCAACGCCTTCTTAATAAGACCGCCCTTGGCATCCAGAAGGTTTGTAAGGTTACCGACCGCAACCTTATCAAGAGGAATCGCCACCGTAAGCCCCACCGTTTCGCCCTGTGGCTCGTTTTCATAAGGGGTAAGGTAATCCGGCGGGCAATCTTCCATCGGCTCTTCTTCGGAAATTACAGGCTCCTGCTGTTCGCTGTCATACTCTGAGATGTCACTTTCAAACCCCTCATCGTAAAGATGCTCCAGAAGTCTTTCGATGACCTCACTGTCTGCCATATCATCAAACAGCAGGTTGCCTTCCTTGTCGATTGTGAAGTAGTCCACTTCGTATGCGCAGGTGGGAACTCCCTTGTACCTGCAGTCTGCCTCAAGCCATGTGGCTATGGTCTGTGCCAGTTCCTTGCGTTTTTTACCTGGAACATTGTAATGAATTCTCATTGTGAGTACCTCCTTTATTTTCGGTACTACATATATCACTCTAAAGGGCAAAAATAGCAAGTCATATGTGCAAAATATATGGGAGAATACTTGTAGATTTACACCCCTTCGTTTTGTGTATAGTACACGATGCCCATCAGCACATAAACCACATTGGGAAGTGCCACGCCGTTGCCCCACATCTTATACTCCGCCGAATCAGAGTGAGGGTTCTGTAGCCACTTGAATATCTGCTTCCGTGTTTTCGGTTTGCTTGATGTTCCCACAATCTTACGATGTGTTTCAAAGATTTCTGCCCACCGTGCGAGTTCCTCTTCAGAAGGAAGTTTCTCACCAAGGTCAGCGCACCACCAATCCGGAAATCCCTGGAGCCTTGCACATTCCGTAGGTGTCAGCCTACGCACAATGTATTCCAGATCCGCATCGGTATCGTTGACAAGCGGAGGGTCTTTGTAATCCGTAGCTACTAAAGTATTGGCGAGTTCCTCTTCCGCAGAAGTGAAGAACGATGCCTTGCTGCTTGAGTAGGTGGGAACGGCAACCGCATCGGGCCCCGTGGCTTTCAGTGTGGAATTGACACCCTCATCACTGATACCCATATTCCTTGCGAAGTTCTGACCGCAGTTATAACTTTCACGGTCAATGGCATAGACAACGGCGTGGCGGTCTACGGTGTTCAAGGTGTACATGACATCACTTTCGGCATAACCGTTACCGTGGTGGGAAGGACGAGAGCCGTTGCCCTCCACAATGGCAATGCCGCCCTGATTGCAGGCAGGGTTTCCACCGTTGCCGTCAAGGGTTCGTGAAGTATCCGCTTTATAAAATCCGCTGTTGGGATTTGCAGACTTCATTGCATTACTGTCCTTGGAGCAGACACCGAAAGCGGTCGGCTCTACCACAAACGGCTGATTGTTTCCGCCTGTGCCGTAGGTTGCCGCCACGGTCTGTGCCACATCAAGGGGACCCACATATCGGGTATCCTGCGAGTGATTTTCATATACGGTTGCAGGAACGACTCCTGCTCGTAGCGTTGGAGATTTTTCCGCCTCATAACCGATGCCACGGCTGTCGGCAGAGTGTTCCGTACAAAATCCCGCAGACTCCATAACACAAGGCGGATGATGCGCCTCGGCACGAAGGGTACAGGTCACATCATCAGTGACATCCATACGGTTGCCGCCCTGGTCATTTAGGACGATGCCTGTCGCAGGAGTGCTTTCTTCAGAAGTTCCGGCAGTTCCTTTCCACGGGCATCGGCTCGTTTCAAGATTCCTAAACAGGCCTTCTGACTCAAATAATATTTTTCCGGCACACCCACCATTAAAATCTGCGACAAGATAGATACGTCTTCTTCTTTGGGGAACTCCCCAAAACTGCGCGTCAACGCATCTCCAGGCGATACTGAAACCGTCTCCCAGGATTTCTCCTGCACCTGTCCATTTTCCTTTTGGAGGACAAGAGACAGCATAGTCACCTTTGACGAACGCGACTGCTTCGAGGACGGCTCTGAAATCTTCTCCTGCGTTTGAGGAGAAGGCGCCGGGGACGTTTTCCCACACGATGTATCTTGGATACTCACCATTGGTTTTACACCTCATTTCTTTTACGATTCGGATTGCTTCGTAGAACAGGCAGGAGCGTTCTCCGTCAAGACCACTGCGTTTTCCCGCCACACTCATATCCTGGCAGGGACTGCCGAATGTGATGATGTCCACGGGGTCAACCTCGGCACCGTTGATAGTTGAAATATCACCCAGGTGCTTCATCTGAGGGATACGCCTGCTTGTTACACGAATAGGAAAAGGCTCAACTTCCGATGCCCACAAAGGGGTAATACCGGAAATCAAGCCTCCCAAAGGAAATCCCCCGGAACCGTCAAAAAGACTGCCGAGGGTCATAGGTTTCTTATTCATCTGCACCAACCTCCTTCACAAGGTCGGCATACGGTATCTGCACACCGTTACGGATAACAAAGACAGCGTCTGCATCACCCGTATCTTCCACATATCTGCGGAGGATAACCGATGCGTACTTTTCATCCAGTTCCATCGTATGGCAGATACGGTTGGTTCTCTCGCAAGCCATCAGCGTTGAACCGCTGCCGCCGAAGGTATCCACCACAATGGAATTCTCACGGCTGGAATTGCCGATGGGATATGCCAGAAGGTCGAGCGGCTTGGAAGTCGGATGGTTTTTATTTTTCTTCGGCTTATCGAAGTTCCAAATGGTGGTCTGACTTCTGCCTGCGCTCTTGCTCCAGTAATGTTTGCCGTTCTGAAGGAAACCATAAAGCACAGGTTCGTGCTGCCACTGATAATCACTTCTTCCAAGCACCAGGGAATTTTTCACCCAAATGCAACAGCCGGAAAGGTGAAAGCCTGCATCGATAAATGCCTTACGGAAATTCAAGCCTTCCGTGTCGGCATGGAACACATAAGCGGCACCGCCTTTTTCCAGGTGGGCAGCCATGTTCTGAAATGCCGAAAGCAGAAATTCATAAAACTTCTCGCTTGCCATCTTATCGTTTTTAATGGACAGACCATCGGAACTTTCAAAGGCGACGTTATACGGAGGGTCAGTCAGTACAAGGTTGGCTTTCTTACCGTCCATCAGCGTTGCCACATCATCGGGGTTTGTAGCATCACCGCACATCAGTCTGTGTCTGCCTACCG
The DNA here is from genome assembly GCF_059568515.1 of Soehngenia saccharolytica DSM 12858. Lineage (NCBI taxonomy): Bacteria > Bacillati > Bacillota > Tissierellia > Tissierellales > Tissierellaceae > Soehngenia > Soehngenia saccharolytica. The sequence continues at coordinate 20,877 of NZ_JCANTN010000009.1, forward strand.
TCCACACATCGCCACGCTCCACAAAGGCTGCCTTTTCCAAAGCATCGTTCAAATCAAAATCGTCCTCTTTTACATCGGATTTATCATCTCCGGCAAAGAGGTCTGCGATTTCATCATCGTCAAAGCCTGCCAGACCGATATCAAAATCCATGCCCTGCAAGGACTCGATTTCGATTTTCAGCATTTCCTCATCCCAGCCTGCATCAAGCGCCATACGGTTGTCGGCAAGGATGTAGGCTTTCTTCTGTGCCTCGGTAAGGTAGTCCACAAAAACACAAGGCACCTCATCGATGCCTTCTTCCTTGGCAGCCATCACACGCCCGTGTCCGGCAATGATACCGTAATCCTTATCAATAATGACAGGATTGATAAAGCCGAACTCACGGAGCGAAGAACGGAGCTTCATAATCTGCTCCGGAGAATGGGTGCGGGCGTTATTTACATACGGCACTAATTTTGTAATGGAAACAAGTTCCATCTGCGTTGTTGTTCTTCCCATAGCACCCTCCTTAATACAGACCCCATTCAGCAAACTTCTCAAAGCCACCGAGTTTCTGAATGAACTCTCTTGCAATGGCTACGATTTCCGCATAAGGCTTGTCATCAATGGTGTCATCTCCAATGGCACAGCAAAGCTGCACAGGCTGTTTGGTTTTCTGTGCTTTCAGGAACGCATACACATTTACAGACACATCCGCCTTACTGAGGTCCTTGCCGTGCAGACCGCCGCCTATAACGGAATCAGCCATATCAGAACCGAGTTTACGGTTGGTCGCACCCGTGTCTACATTCGTGCCGCCGGTCCAGTCACCAAGAGGATTGATTTCCGCACCGGGGTAAAGCATCTTCAAATCCGCTGTTTCTACATTGCTCTGACAGATGATCAGGCGAACACCGTCCATAATGTACTTTCCGTCATAAGGACATCTGCCGTAAATGTCACGGGCAATGTGGGAAAGTTCCTCTTGCTCCTGTGTCAGAGGCATCCCCTTAAAGATGCCGTTATCCCCACAACGCACACCGTCTTTTTGATTATCCGACAGGTGCTTATCCTGGGGAACGATAACGATGTCCGTATCCATCACACCTGCGATGCGGTGCACGGCATTTATAATTTCTGCTTTATCCAAATCCGCTGTGGTTTCAATAATGGCATGGCACACACCATGACCGATTAAAACCTCCACTGCGATTTTCGGATTATCTTCTTTTGCATAAGCCAGATCCACAATGGCTCCTGCAATTCTATCTGCCACCTTGTCCGGATGGCTCGGATTTACTTTTTCAATCATGATTAGAACCCCTTTCGTTGGTGCAATAGTCGTTCCAGGTCATCATTCGGATTGGTACCGGAAAAATCCACGGAACAGTTTTCTTTTACGATTTGCATGATGTTGTCCCACTGCCTTGAGGCCTGGTTCATATAGTTGATGCCGATATTGATAAACGGGGAGGTGACAGGTTTTCCGGTTGTGGGATGCTTTGATAAGAATCCAAGTTCATTCGTCATCTCCTCGCACTGCAGCCATCTCGCCACACACATAGCGTAACGCTCAATGGTCTGTGGGGAAACATAACCCGCACAGCCGATGGAATTGAGCCAGTTCCATGTATCCTCATAAATCTGCTTTGCTCTCAATTCCGTTCCGTCTCGCTGCTTTGCACTGAGCAGTTCATTTGGTTTCGGCATCTGGATACCTTCCACATCGGGGATATCCAGCATCGTTAGTTTGCGACCGCCGGGGTTGCCGTTCTGCACCTTTTCCAGATTGGACTTTGGCTTACGACCTGCACCCGGACGTTTTCCGCCACGGCCGCCTGTGTTATTCGATTTTGTTGGCACATTTCTCACCGCCTTTCTGTCTGCGGGCCTTATTACCCTTTTGAATACGCAATTTTTTCACACGAAACCCCCCGCCCGTTGCACGAAACATATCCACTAGAGATTTTGACCCCCCTACCGTCTTGCCCACCGCTCTCCTTCGCGGGCAGTGATCGAAGAGTGACATCTTTTACACAGGCTCATAAGGTTGCTGTCTGCATTGGTTCCGCCTTTAGACAAAGGGATGATATGGTGCACCTCTTCGGCCGGAGTGAGACTTCCGTACTTTTGACACTCCTCACAAAGCGGATGCTCTGAGATATATCTGTCTCTGATGCGTCTCCATCTCCGGTCATAGCGTTTTCTTGTTTGGGGATCTCGTTCATATTTGTTGTAATAAGCATCAACTTGCTTTTGATGCTTATCGCAGTACCTTCCGTCCGTCAGCTCAGGACAGCCGGGAAAGGAGCAAGGCCTTTTTGGCTTTCTTGGCATCTGGCCACCTCCTTTACGGGTATAAAAAAAGCCCTCACAGGTTCATCCCATGAAGGCTTATCCATAATTTTTCACAATACCATTATATTTGGATTTATAATGAATTTCATCTCATAAAAATCTCATCTGGAATATTGAACAACACATTTGCTATTTGACCATGGCATCTTACCGTTATAATACTTATCGGAGATATACCGCTGCATATCGGGTGGTAAAGCTGCAAGCAAAAGATAAGCCTTTTTTCTATCTTCCTCTAACTCTTGGGTGCTTTTATAGAAGGAACATTTATCTTGCAAGCACTTGTGTACAGTCAGGATATTGCAGCCGTTCCTTCCGTTACTGCCAAAGCATTTATTAACCATCTTTCCTCCCTCCTGTTTTATGGCATAAGAAAAAGCCCCGAGGGGCTTATGCGTTTTAATGTCATTTTTCCACGATATCATTATATATGGGATACCTGTGTTTTACATCTCATAAAAATCTCACATAAAAGGAATGTAAAAATATCAGTTTATTTGTTCAAAGATAGCTTTCGAGTATACTTCTATATCTCCAGGAGTGAGCATGTTGAATTTTTCTTTCACAGCGACAAAATATTCCCCGATCAATTCTTTGGGTATTACACGATTAGAATGCGCATCCACCGGCAAACCGTCTCTGGTATACCGCCATGGTTTCTCCAGATGCGTAAACTTTTCTAGTATTTTTCCACTATAGCAGCAGAAGTTCTTAATAACGCTATCCAATATCGCTTTTTCAGCAGTTGTAAAAACTGATTCATCGAAAGCTTCAACGCTCTCAATTGGGTCAAACCGATAAGATGAATACCTGTTATATACATCTCTGTAAACCGGTCCATGAACCCATGCCTCACAGTCTTCTTCAAAAAGAAACCGTCCTTCAAAAGCGTAATAAAAGCCCTGGACATAATATAGCGCCTTTTGTAAAGCTAAAGGAGTTATGTCCTCGCACTTATAAAGCAGATATTGGATAATTGAGTCCAGCTTTGAACCCGTTTTGTTTTCTTCCCCAAGCAGTTCCTGTACCTTCCGCTTACTTTTTTCATATGCCTGCAGAGATTTTAAATTGTCCTTATTTTTCTCCAGCAATTCTTTATAATATGCTGGATCATCATAAATCTTTTGAAGAATATCCGAATACTGTTTTGTAGGCATATCACCTTCACAATATCTCGAAAAAGTCATTTCTCCCCAACCTAAAAGCAATGATAGGGGACGTTTGCCAATATTGTATTTCTGAGGTATTTCTAATATCTTTTCCAGCGAAATAATGCCGTTTTTTTGACGGTACGTGTCATACAAACCCTTTAGATTTTCGTCTTCTATATCCGCTACATAGACTTCGCTCCCACATTCCGTACAAACAGCCTTCTTTCCAGTATACTCATATTCTTCGCCTTTAAGTTTACCCTTAATTGTTGCTGTTTCTACTATATATTCGACATCTCTTCTGCATTCCTCGCAAAATGTCTTATTCCTATTCATAAGGCGGCCTCCTTTCAAACTCTCTAATTTTCTGATTGATCATCGGAAAAGATAATCAATCGGCTTGTTTCGCTTATGAAACGATATAACAACCACTCGTTTTCCACTTTCACTATCAATTAGATTAAATTTCGTATATATATCAACTATCTCCTCAATGCCATCAAAGTTAAATAACGTAACCTGGGGACAAAATACATATAAAACCTCATGTTCAAATCCTACTTTCGTATTTTGCAATGAATGGCAAAAATCTTCTGTTTTTATTTTCAGTAAAATCTCCTTTTGCCTTCTGCTGTTTAGATTATATTCATTTATAAAATCTATGTTTTCTTGCCTATTCTCATTTTTTGATATAATGAATCTGCCCTCTCTAATACAGTCATGTATCATTGCCAAAATCTCATTAATCTGTTCCCAGGTATAATTCTGATTATAGTGCTGATTCATTGCATCACCTCTTTTGTGATACAATGATACTATATTATATGCCTTTTGTCAAGATTTATGCATCAATTAGTGCATTTTTTATTTTGTTGATTTTTACATTAAGATATGTATACTAAAGATAACAGTTCCTACGAGCTTATATTAGGCGCAATACAGTAGGCCATTAAAAATACCCACTTAGGTAGTTCGTTCTATCTAAGTGGGTTCCTATTTAACATGCAGCTAATGTTATCTTAAACTACTTCCCGTATAAAAGCAGTGCCAGATGATTAAGTGCCTTGTCCTTCCTACGGTACACCTGTGCTCTTTCAAGAAACAGCTTCTCTCCGATGTTTGCTACAGCTTCTGTCTTGCTCACATCATTAACAAAAAATTCTGTCAGTATAAACTGTTCTTCCTCCGACAAGGCGTCCCAAGCAGGCTTGAACCATTCCATATATTCCAATGCCCGTCTATAACGTTCTTTCAACACATCAATCTCGTCAAGGCAAGCAGCAAGGCGTTCTTCGCCGCTTTTGGGATTGTGTTTGCCCGGAACTCCGGTAATCTTTGCACTATGAGGGCTTGTCATACGGGTTTCAATTTCATATATATCCTCATCACTGTGTTCGATAATGTACTGCATGCTGCTGTAATCTTTCAAAGCTTCAACAGCAGCCGCTTTTTTATCTAAATACTGCCATGCAATCAGCATATCGCACCTCCAAAAAATCAAGATAAAAAACCTTGATCTTTGAAGCAGTATGCCTTTTTTCGTTGCTTTGCAGTGCTTGTTTCCTTGTTCGTTATGTCTTCGTTCTTTATAGAAGGCCATGCTTTTCCAGAATAACCTTCACCTCATCTACCGAATGGACAACCGCTGCCACTCCTCCTGCATTGAGGATTTTCCTTATAGTTGCTTCCTGCAGTTTTGTTGTCTTTCCCGATGGGGTTTTTATTTCAAAAGCTATAAACCGTCCATTTACACAGGCAATAATGTCTGGTATCCCCGCTGTCCCGTACATACCACCATGTTCCTTCCAACAGAAACACCCCGGTACTGTCTTTAAGTACCGCAGTACTTTAGTCACAATACTTCTTTCAGACATAACCGCTCATCCTCCAAAAATGTTACCTTTTTCCCTCTTATAACCTCGTAACGTCCAAAAAAGGCATCTCATAAATCAGCTTCCCAAGCGCTTTTCAGGATTTTGTTACCTTGTTACCTCTTTTTGGGGTAGGTGTATACACAAATATTTTTATTTTTATATTTTTTAGTCTTAAAAAAGCAATGGTACTTTCGCGCGTATATATAATGTTGAGGTAACAAAGGTAACATCGGTAACAAGTGGCTATTCATCAGCGTTTCTGGCGTTACCTTTTTGTTACCTTGTTACCTTTTTCAATACTAAAGAGGCTCAATATCTGTGATTTCAAAGCCGCTCACATCGCATCGCTCTTTCAGTATTGAGAAATCAAGAGCCCACGCTTTTTTTGTTTCATTCCCGAAACGCATCGTTTTATTGCTCTCTATAAAAAAGTCACTTTGCCTCAATTGCTTCAAAAACTGGTTATATGGAAGACATTCACCAGTGATTGCATAATCGCGTCTGTACTTGGTATAGCGGTCATATACATCACAGAAACGAATCCCGATAACCTTGCCATCTTTATCAAAAGTGTAGTCTTGATTCGGAGCCAGTTTCATCCGGGCCATGATTTCCAGGGTCTGTTCTACAATGGTCTTGTTATTGCTGCCGCCATCCAGCAAGTACTCCTGCACACCGTTTTGAAGATATCGAATACATGTCACTTTATTAATGGGAAACACTTCAGACCATGTAACATTAAGGAACTCACATAGTTTGTTTACTAGGATCAGTCCGGCATAGCAACAGGCGAGATTATTGACGATACGAGATGGAAACTCATCAGATATCTCTGACTTTGCTTCCTCATACCACTTCTCTGCCTCACCAACCGATACTCTGAGTGCTATATCCAGCAGGCTCCGACCGAAGCTGCCAAGCAGATCCGCTTTTGCACACAGCTTATAAAATGCTTGTCTATGGCTGGCTGGTTTTAAGTCCTTCTTGCTGAATAGCAATTCTATGCTCCGTTCTCTGATGGCCGCTTCATCCGGCGATTCCTCACCAGCTACAATAATAGGCGCCAACAGTTCATAAGTAACAGCACTTTGATCCGCCCTACCGCGGACACCTTCATGGCCGTCATATGCATCTCGAAGATGGTTGTATAAGGCATTTAGCCTTAACTTATCTATCTTTGAAGGCTTGAACTCATCCATTAACTGTGGTATCAGATTCGATGATGCAGATTCCTTCATCAGCGTAAATGCAGTAACCTGTGTAGCCGCGCGGATTTTACTGCATGAAAATACCGGCAGAATAACCCGCTCCAATGTATTACTTTTTCCGCTGCCTTGTTCTCCGACAAGCAATAAATGAGGAAACTTGATGCCTGATTTTTTAAGATGCGGTTTAATAAAGCATCCGGCCACCCAGGCCATTACTGATACCGTTTTTATGGGTTCGTTATAGCTGAGGAGCCATTCACCAAGCATAATAAGCTGTTCCTTTGTCAATGGCTCAAAGGTTAGGATATCGGTTGTTATGCTTTTATACTTATCAAGCTGCACGATATCTTCAATCATGTTGCCTCCGGCTTCAATGGCACCATCCGTTGAAACATATACCATCCGCCCGCCATGCTCATAAATTCCAAGAGCCTTGACCCCTGTTTTCCGTATCCACTCCATTTCGGATATATAACCTTTCAGCAGTTCCAAATCTCCTTCTGAACCAAAATAGCCTAAGGATATCGTCCGGCGGTTCAAGATATTTTTAAATTTTTGGATATTATTGAAGTCGGTAGTCATAAATGTCTGGCGGTATATTTCATCACGAATTGTAATAAGATCAGCAGTCATCTGCGTTTCATCTTCCGATACAATCATCTCCACCGGTTGAATGATAAAATTTGTTATAGGATACACACTTTCGCCTCTGGTGCGGTAATACCTGCCCTCATGTTCAAAGATAACTGACTCGCTTTCGCGGCTGTATACGTTCTCTGTAACTTCAATGGCCTTATCCAGTGTCTCCTGCCCATATGTTGCTCCACTTGCATGATGTACCGTATCCCACTTTTCCCGGAATAACCCGGAATTTCTAAACAGCCTGTCCATCTGCTCTTTGTTTTTGCCTGACCAGAAAGCTAGCATACAGCAAAGGGCAAGGTCGGCTTCGGACTGGCTCGGATACCCTGCTTCCTGCCATTTTCCTTCCCATAGCAGATTAAATTCCTTATGGTTTTCGGCTGTCCGGGCTTTCTCCAGAATTTCTTCGTCTGTAAGCGGCTCTAGCTTAACCACCTTACTGTCTTTCTTGCTTTTTCCTCTCCGCTTTTTACTTTTGATATAATTCTCATGTATCCAGGCCAGTGCCCCGTTATCTTCAGCAATGTAATCAGGAGTCCCTGGCAGTCGTTCGCCAGTCATTGTGAAGTATCTGCTGTGGGCATACATTTCAACGCCGGTTTTAGTGTTTTTATTGCCCTTGGCAGGCATCTCCCCTTTATAGAAAATATGAAGCCCAGTTCCTGAAGGGCTGATTTCCGTATAGGACGGAAACCGCTCAAGGATATCCTTAGCGGTATCGCTTAATTCCCCAGTGTTTTTGTCGCGGCAGTGATCTATGTCTATCCCCACTAAACCTCCGCTTTTTGCGAATACAAAACCTAATCCGGTATAGAGGTATTGTTCTTTTGCCGCAATCGCATCGTCAAGCGTCGACCAGTCGTTTGGGTTAGTGCTTGAGGCTTTTCTACCAGTTAAGGGATTATAAGGGATTTTACTGTCTCTTCCGTCCTTTGTGTTTGGTTCCAGACGCCAGCAGATCCATTGCTTCCGGTTTGCCAATTCTTTAGGGAATGAGATGCTCATTTACACCGCACCTCCTCGCATCGTTCATTAAAATACCGGATCGGAATGCTGCGCTGCTTTGCCTTTTCAATCTCAATGGACATCCCTTTAGTAATTTTTCTGCCAAATACCCACACTTCTGAGCACTTTGACATCAATACCATGCCAAAGTACGAGCCCAGATTTCGCATTTGTTCATCATCGTCGTCCATAAACTGCGGAAACAAGAGGTGCGGAGCAATAGGTATGCAATTCCTGCTCACTGCAAAGCGGCAGTACCCCTGAGCCTTACGGATATTACGTTCTATATCACCAGCATATGGGCTGCAGATAAATACCATCGGTCTGTAAGGCGCTTTCCTGGCCTCTCGCTCAATCCTAAGCAGTGCTTCATAAGGTGTGGGGTCGTAATATCCTTCCGCGTTAAACTTGCTGATACTCATGGTATTACCCCCTGCCTATGCGCTTTTTTGTTCACGTTCGATTACAGGCAATATACCTTTCTTGTTTTTAAGAAGGTCATAGATAAATAGCCTTCCTTTTTGTGTCCAATATGTGTGCATTACGCTTCTTTCTGCATCAATAGCGTGGGTCTTGGACTGCGTGTATCCTTGATCGGCGTACTCCTGATATAAAAGCCAGCAGTTTCCCATTTTGTACTGTACTCCAAGCTCATGAAGCAGCTTATTGAAAGCGCGGCCAGACATTCCGTAATCCTTAGCAATCTTGCTGATCGGCACAAGGCTCTTATTTTGCAATATGAGATCATAATAGCTCGCTTTGGGCTTCAACTCACTGATAATCTGTTTATTCTTTGCATTTTCTATTTCTAAAGCTTTCCGCCTGTCGCGTTCTGCCTTTAGTTCAGAGAAAATCCTGATGCCATACTCCGGATTAGAAATCATCTCTTCGATAACTTTATCTGTAGCATAAACTCCATATTTTCTGATCGTGGGCAGCACTTCATCAAAGACCCATCTTTCAAAGCGTTCAGCAGCAGGAAGCTTTGATTTAACTATCAACCGGAACAAATCACCTTCGGGAATATAATTAATGTTGATAGTTCTTTCAGGACTTTGCGGATGAGGTACCTCACGTTTTGTTAGGTACTTACAATGATCTATTACTGCCTTATGTGGGTTACTATATCCCAGCATCCTCGCACAATCTGTCGCAGGGAAGTATTCCTTTCCATCAATAACGAGTACTTTAAGTTCTCCAAATTCTGTATTCTTAAAAACCTGTAAGTTATTCATAACATCAATCCTCCATTTCTTTCATTTCTCCAAAATTTCTGCCTATCGAGGCTTCTGCCACAATAGGTACATCAAATTCTGGGAAGGGTTGTGTTTCCATACACTTTTTTATAAAGGCAACTGCTTCATCCACCTTGTCTTCCGGTAATTCAAAAACCAGCTCGTCATGTATCTGCAGTATAGGTTTCAGCCAAAGCCTCTCGGGAAGTCCACTGATGATGCGCCCACAGGCAAGCTTTAGAATATCTGCCGCTGTACCTTGAATAGGTGTATTTAATGCGCACCGCTCGGCAAAGGACTTCTTGCCCCAATCTGATGACCGAATTCCCAGCAGGTATCTTCGCCTGCCCAGCCATGTTTCTGTATAGCAGCTTACAGCAGCTCGCTTTTTAACCTCATCCTGCCATTTGGCAAGACCGGGGTATCCGGATTTCAAGTTTTGAATGATGGTCTCACATTCGGACAAAGTTGGGTTCAGCCCAGCTTTAAATTTAAGTGTTCTCTGTAAGCCAGTAGGAAACAGGCCATAGAACACACCGAAATTGCAGTTTTTTGCAATGGTCCTACGCTCTTTATAATGTGGAGCATTTTTGTCTGCTGCCTCCTCAAAAGGAATGCGGTAAATAACAGAAGTGGTCTGAGCATGGATATCACCGCCAGTACGATAGGTTTCCAGCATACATTTGTCCCTGCAATAAAATGCTCCGACGCGCAGTTCTATCTGCGAGAAGTCAAGGGATAAAATAGCCTTTCCTTCCGGTGCAATGATAAATTTCCGTACGCCTATTGGGTCATTGTCTTTCTGCGGACAATTCTGCATATTCGGGTTTCTTGACGCAAATCTGCCTGTCTCTGTCCCCAATGGCATAAGTTCCGGATGAATCCTGCCGGTATCCTCATCAATAAATCGAAGATACCCGTCTATATAGGTGGATTTGAGTTTTCCCCACTTGCGGTATTCCTGCACCAGTTCAAATAAGCGAGCAAGTTCAGGCCTGTTGGATTCACACCATTCTTTTAATAGGATCATGGTTTCATCATCGGCAGCTTCCTGATGTTTTGCGGTCGTTTTCATTACCGGAAGACCGAGATCCACAAAAAGATATTTTTTAAATGCTGAAGTTGAAGCATTTGCCCCAATCTCTACATTGCCGATAATTCCGGCAATCTCTTTTCTGATACTGACAATCTTTTCTGCGGCTTCCGCTTGTTTCTTCAGCATGGCTGACTTATCCACCAATATGCCGTTATACTTCATTATCCCGACATATACTGATGTAGGCGATTCTACCTCTTCCACAATAGTTCTGTGTTTGGATAAAAATCTATCAAACCACTGATTGAAAACATGATACAAGCGAAGAGTGTAGTCGCTGTCAGCACAAGCGTAGCGGACAGTCTTCTCATCCTGAGGGTTCAATTCATCGAAAAACCGACCTTCAGTAACCGTTGAGAATTCTGTCATTTCTGCTTTGCAGAGTGCAGGTGCAAGCGTTTTTAATCCGCTGTCAGCAAGACTTCTGAACTCCCACTTGCTTTTTAATGTAAGTTGTGATGCTGCAATCGTGTCATAGCAAGGCTTTTGAAGGACGATACCTCTTGCGTAAAGGAACATAGACTCAAAAGCCAGATTATGAGCAACTTTTATTACATCTTTTGATTCGAATAGTAATTTCAGATAATCCCATATTGCCGCCTGGTTCTCTGCATTTTGCCCGCTGCGATGTTTAAGTGGAACATATATAGCAGTCCCTTCTGATACTGAAAAACTGATTCCTGTAATATCTGCTTTATGAGCATCCAGAGCTGCACTTTTATCGTTCCTCCATTTATCGCGGGGTGACGTTTCAAAGTCGAAAGCAAATAGGACAGTGTTTTTCAGATACTCTTGTATTTCAGACAGCATATAAACACATTTGTATCCCATGCGGTTCTCCTTTCCGCCCTATCGGAGATAGAAAGTTCCTCCGATAGGGCCTTTGATCACTTAAGCGGCTCAGTAATTTCACCTGATTCAGGGTCTACGGTTATTACGTCTTCACTGACAGGTTCAGTATCATGGCCTACGCGGGTACTGAATGCTTTGACCTGTTCGGAAAGCTTGGCTATCAGTGCATATTCGTCAGCGGTCAGATCCCGATCTACTGCAAACTGAGCTTGGGAATAGGTGATACCGCTTGAATTGGTCGCCTTTTTCAATGAAAAGCGGGTAACTACGCTGTTCGACTTTTTACCTTTAGAAAGCAGCCTTTTGATGTAGCGGGAAAACTCTTTCAACGATCCAGTAGGCAAAGAAAGTATTAACGGGAAAATCTCCCCTTCACGCAGTACATATATCCTGCGGCGGTTCTTGCAAGCTTTGCTGCCGTTTTCCCCCGAACCGAACTGATTATATGGGCATTTGGCACAGCTTCCTCCGGGGTCTCCTTCGCCAGTTATACCATCAAAGCTTCCGCAATCCGGCGGGTTACTGCCTCCGGTATGCCTGTAGCAACTACCTTAATGGGCTTAGGCGGTTTTCCTTCAACCCACCCCTTGTATACAGGATTGGTTGGAATGCATGGTACAAAAACTTCAAACCTTGCGGTTTCCAATTGTGACTTATTTATTGCTGTCGGCGCAAGGTTTAGTGATAGGGTAATAAGCGATGTAAAAAGATTTGCACCCAATGCAAAGATCATGCATATTGACATTGACCCGGCCGAAATAGGAAAAAATATTACTGTCCAGTATCCGATGGTTGGGAATATTAAAAAAATACTGCACAAACTAAATCAGATGATTGATGAAAACTAAAGAAAAGAATGGATTGAACAAATTCAACTTTGGAAAGAGCAGTATCCGCTCTCCTATGATAAAAATTCATCATTAAAACCCCAGTTTATCATAGAAAAAATATATGAGCTTACAGAAGGAAAGTCCCTTATTACAACGGAAGTAGGTCAAAACCAATTGTGGGCTGCCCAATATTATAAATACACCGGACCCAGGACCTTTATATCCTCAGGCGGGCTAGGAACCATGGGTTATGGCCTCGGAGCATGCATTGGAGCACAAATTGGCAGACCGGATAAAAAGGTATTTAATATTGCAGGGGACGGAAGTTTCCGCATGAACTGTAATGAACTTGCTACAGCTGTTGAATACAAATTACCTATTGTAGTGGTAATATTAAATAATCACGTACTTGGAATGGTAAGGCAGTGGCAGGATCTCTTTTACGGCAGCCGTTTTTCATGCACTACCATCGATAGGGGAACCGATTTTGTAAAGCTTGCGGAAGCCTATGGCGCGAAAGGAATACATGTTACCAGCAATTATGAAGTGGAGGATGCAATAAAAGAAGCACTGGCGTCATCTGGTCCGGTAGTAATAAATTGCGAAATAGACAGGGATGAAAAGGTATTTCCAATTGTACCACCCGGTGCACCCATTGTGGAAAGCATTGTTGAATAAAATAATAGTCAAATTAAATAAACCATAAGGGGCAGACACAGTTGTCCGTCCCTTATTTTTTATGCATTTTAACGAGGTAGGTAGGACATAGCCATATATTTTTTTTGGCGCACAAAAGAATTCAAAAGGTTGCAATCTCTTATAAATAAAAGTATAATATCATTAGGTAATTAAATAAATTTTTAAAATAAAAAAACACAAGATTTAAGTAAAGGATGGTGATGTTAATGGATACGGATCCTTATCCGAACCAAAGCAGTATGTATAGAAGTTTTTGCAAACAATATACATACGAGATGTATAAAAAAATTCAAAAGGGTTTGGCAGAGGAAGAGTATTTTTTGACATTGCCAGAAATAATTTACTTTAATACCGTATAGTGGTGGGTTAGGTTGTCAAAAAGCTACTCTTTCTCGTCATGCACAAGTTAAATGCACTTTAAATGATGTAGTCAATAGATCCACGAACTGCAATTTAAAACAGACTAAGAGAATGGGGGTAGCAGAATGCTATGTGTATACAAGACGATAGATGGAAAGATTCAAGAAATGGACAGGATTGAAGAGGGTTGCTGGATTAATCTAGTATCTCCGACTGAAAGTGAGATTGATAGCGTAGTGCAAGCACTTAATGTAGATCCCGGCTTTTTGAGAGCTGCGTTGGATGATGAAGAGGCATCGCGAATTGAATCGGAGGATAACCAAACACTTATTATTATCGATATTCCATTAGCGCAACAAGATGAGGATACAATTTACTTTTCCACCATACCCTTAGGTATAGTTATTACTGATAAAAATATAGTTACCATATGTTTGAAGGAAAATTCCATAATTAATGAATTTTCAAATGGTATTGTAAAGTCCGTTTATACGAATATGAAGACGAGATTTGTCCTGCAGATATTCTTTAGAGTTGCAACCCGGTTTTTACAGTATCTTAAGCAAATAGATAGAATAAGTAACGAAGTGGAGAATCAGCTTCATAAATCTATGAAGAATAAGGAGCTAATCCAACTGCTTGGACTAGAAAAAAGCTTGGTTTACTTCTCCACATCCTTAAAAGCTAATGAAATTACAATGGAAAAGATTCTAAGAGGTAGAACTATTAAGCTTTACGAAGAAGATCAGGACTTGTTGGAAGATGTAATTATTGAGAACAAGCAGGCTATCGAGATGTCTAATATATATAGCAGTATATTAAGCGGTATAATGGATGCCTATGCATCTATAATCTCAAATAATTTAAATATAGTAATGAAGTTTTTAACATCCGTAACGATTGTACTGTCTTTGCCAACGATGGTAGCGAGTTTTTATGGTATGAATGTTGAGCTGCCGTTTCAGCATTCGCCCCATGCCTTTTTGTTTACCATATCGTTGTCCCTTGTATTGGTATGTACAGCTACATTCATTTTGGTAAAAAGAAAAATGTTTTGAAAATAATTGACTTTTTAGGAGATTTGACGTATACTATTGATTAAGTTAGTTTAAGATGAGTTGAGTAATTGTATAAGCTGAGATGAGTTTAGATGAGATGAGCCTATAACCGAGTTTTTTGAAATAACAGCGGTAGGGTTTTTCGTCCTACCGCTTTTTGTATTTTGGCTCTTTGTCAATAGTTGGGGTGGGATTTTTTGCAATCCCGCTCCATTACTATTTTTAGCCCTAATTTTGTGTTATGAATGAGATGGATAGAGATATACGTGTTTTAGGGTGCACTTAATAAACCTAGCTAAAATGTAGGCTTTTTACAGGTATTCACTTTTAAGATGTTTACCTAGTACAGTGAAGAATCCTATTGCGAAATCTATAAAAGTTTTTAAGTCCAAAAGATATTCGCTTTAACACCTTGATCTTATTGTTGAAACCTTCAGTTGGGCCGTTAGTATAACCATATTTAAAAGCATTTTTAATTTCTTTATGCCATCTTCTATATGTATCTGCACACTTCTCAAACTCTGGTATTCCAGAGCTTTCTGCATTTTGAATCCACTTAGCTAATTCCATACATTGGTAGGAATATTTATCGCTTTGGCAGATTTCATAAAACCATTCTTTAAGTTTATGGGCAATACGTAAGTCATCATTATATAAAAGCATTAAATCAACAGCTTCTTTATTCTCATCCTTAAGTTTGTGATAGCGGGTTAAAATCAGTTTTCTACTCCGTTTATAGTATTTTCTAAGAGTAGTAGTCATAGATTTCTGTATGCGTTTTCTCACATTTTCAATAGCCCAAGTTACATGCCTAATAAAGTGGTATTTATCAATAATAATTATGGCTTTAGGGAAAAATACTTTAGCTAAATCAACGTAAGGTTGCCACATATCACATACAAAGAATTTAACCTTATTTCTTTCCTCACGAGAAAATCGCTTGAAATAACTCACAAGATCACTTTGACATCTATCAGGAATAATATCTAAAACTTTGTTCTTTTCGCCATCAACAAGAATACATTGATACTTTCCAGTCTCTGCATTACCCTTAAATTCATCAATACAGAGAACCTTAGGTAGTGTAGGAATACCATAATTAATATGATTAAAAATACGAATAACAGTAGAAACAGAAACATTAGCAGATTTAGCCACAGAAGTTAGACTAGTTAGCTTAGTAAGCTCTTGGCAAACAAAAAATGCTAATCGATTAGTCATGCGTTGATAACGAGGCAGAAAGTTATATGACTCATAAAACCTCTTTCCACAAGAGCAAACATACCTTCTTTTGCGAAGTACAAGGTAGGTATGCTTAAACTGTAAAGGTAAATCCTTAATTGTTTGTTCTCTATAATCATGAATTCTAGAGGTTTTAGAGCCACAAGCAGGACAAGTATGTTTTCGTGGCTCTGTTGTAATATAGATCTTAACAAAAGAATCACCATGTGATATTTTAGTTACTTTAATCCCTTTTAAATTTAATAATTGTGTGATAAAATTAGATTGCACTTGTGAATAAACCTCCTTTTTATGTTTGTTTGAGCAATTAACATTTTAGCAGGTTTATTTCACGAGTGCATTTTATTTTTAGGGAAAAATAAATGTTGGAGTACATTTTTTTATACACCCCAACATTTATTATAGATCCTTTTTACATTCGCCTAAAGTTAATGGGTATGAGCAACTACAGATATTTATTGAGCCGAAAGGTACCCACCTTGTCAAAAATGATAGTTGGAAAGAAGATTTTTTATTGCAACTTGAGTCAAATGCGATTCCTATAGTTAAATTTGCAGACGACAATAATTACAGGATTTGGGGATTCCATTTCTTTAACAGGGATTTAAGACGTAAAGAGTTTGATGAAGATATGAACCGACTTTTATAATATATCGCATTGATATAAGTTATTGATAAGTTTTTATTTGATTTACATCCATCCTGTATCCTCAACCCCCTATAAAAAAGGGGGTTATCTAATCTGGTAACTCAACTATTAATTTTCAGGGTGGTTGATATGTTCCCGCAAACAATAAAAATAAGGGTTTCCTGACATTGCCACATCCAGCAGATCGGCCTCGAGAAAAACTAAATGTCTGGAAACCCTTTATTTACAAGCTTTTCAGTTTTTTATTTCTCAACCTTTGACATCAATGTGACGCACTCCACATGTGATAGTTAGACTAAATAAAACGGCAATATTGATGTCACATTCATCTTTTTAAACACCCTTAAAGCTTGTGAAATAGCCATTTCTTTAATATTCCTATATAAGCCATTACTATTTATAGCTTAAACTTTTGCAATGAGGTTGTGTTAATAATATTGATGTCATCTCAAATCTATATACTTATAACCCTAGGACGCTTTTTCCAGTCACTCAACTCTACAGTCCAATACCCTGCCCATTCTCGCATTTCTTTATATTCTGGGGAGTTAGGATTCATTATAATTTCATAAAAGTCAATAAATCCTGGCACCCCTCCAACATCCTCTGGTGGCGTTTGACCACTTGCCTCTAACAAATATGGTGATTCCTTATCGTACTCATCTATTACATTTATAAGCTGAATTTCATGCTTCCAGTTGTCTCCCATATCATAGGTATAGATTATATATTTCTTCTCAGACAAAAATTCTGATAGGGTGTGATTTTCCATCAAAATTGCTTCTTTATCATACTCTAAATTCTCCTCAAAAGGGACAATTCTGGTAATCATCTTATTCTTGTCTTTATCAATAACAGTAAAGTCATATAGATGATAGTTCTTCCAGTCAAACACTGACTGTAGCACCTTATGTAATTGTTTAAATTGTATATCTGCTGGTACAATAATTTTCCTTACCGCCTTGTATATGTCCAAATCAAGTGTGACAAGTAATTCAAAGGCACGATATTTGTAGGCTTGCTTTCCAGTAACCTCACAAAGTGCATTAATCATTGCCTTGTAAGGATAGAATCCCTCTTTATTAGTACCAGAACAATTGACAATCATTCGGTTTGCAGCAATACCTATTGTATCACTAAACATTTTTTCAATCCCATTATATTCATTTGCTACATAAAAAGCACATTCTGTTCCTGCTTTTGTTACCCATGATGCAGCCTGTCTGCTACTATTTTGGACGAATTCCACCTCACCTGACAGTCGCATATATTCTGCCACAAGCTCTGGATTTAAATTCATGGAAAGAAGTGTGTTTGAAATAGCTGTCTTCATCATTTCCCCTACATTTTTCAGTGAATTTCGCTTAACTTGATAAATAGCAACAGTAAAACGTGTTGCATTGTTCACTAAAACAAGCATATCTTCTGTTCTACGATTATCCCAAACTTTAGTCCAATTTGCTGTCCAGGAAAATAAAGGGTTTATGTCCTCATAAATAGGTGGTGGATTTATTCCCATAGCAGTCGCCAGTTTTTTAGTTAGTGCAATTTGCATATTTTCTCCTCACTTTCATCCAATTCAAATCTATGCACTCAAATCACTAGTTAAGTGCATGATAAGATTAAATTTTATCTTCTTTCTTTGTACTATAACGAGTTCCTTTTCTTTTAATTTTCCCTTCAATAACTTCTACATTGCTTCTGCGTCTCATCTCTTCTTGTACCTGCTCAAATTTTTCAAGTTCTATTATTGGTTCATGAGCGTTCTCCAGTAAATATTTTTCTTGTTCACCATGATTTATTTGCTGTTTATTATTAGGGAATACTCTTGTATAAGTTTTTCCTAAAATTACATTTCCTATATATTTTTCATTTGTAAGTATCGTTTGAATAGCACGTTTAGACCACTTATCTTTACCCTTTGAGGATTTGATATTTTTATACTCTAACTCTTTTATAATTAAGCCTATACTGTATCCTCTTAAATATAAGTCAAAGATTTTTCTTACAACCTCTGCTTGACCTTCATCAATTACCAGTTCTCCCTTTTCGTTATGTTTATAGCCATAACACTTTCTAGAATACAGCTTAGATTTTCCTGATTCAAATCCACGCTTTAACCCCCATTTGATAGCCTCACTTGTTGATTCGCTCTCTGCTTGTGCAATTGCAGTTAATGCAGCTACAAGTACATCATTGTCAACTTCACTGGTTCTAATATTTTCTTTATCAAATATCATTTCAATTCCCATGCTTCTTAACTTATTTACTGTTTCAAGTAAATCTACTGTATTTCTAGCTAGGCGGCTAATAGACTTAACTAAAACAATGTCAATTAAATTTTCATAGCAATCAAATATCATACTCTGAAATCCTGAACGAAATGTATTTCCTCCTGAATCTTTATCTATGTAAACTTTAAATAAACTCCACTTAGGATTGTTTTTTACAATCTGCTTTAATCCTTCTATTTGTGCTTCTAGACTTTCTTCTTGAGAATCATGATTTGTACTAACCCTACAGTATATTGCTACCCTTTTATTTGGCTCTATTTTAGCTGGAATGTACATTACTTTGGGATTTAAACTCTTATTCATCATAACAAAACCTCACTATTAAGTTTAGACTACTTATCTTTAATTATTCCCAGCTAAATGATAAGTAGTCTAAAAAATAATTATTTTATCCATAATTTTCAAACATCTATCTCGCCTACTCGTAAAAGCCACATCTATTCTGACTTCTCAACCTCTACGATATCTATCTTGCCTACTACACTATACAAATATTATAATCATTAAAATATTTCTCTGCAAAACAAAAATAAGGATTCCAAGATTAGAGACACATAAAAATAAATTTTATGATGCTATTCAAATCTCAGAAATCCTTTATTTATCAGTGCTTTACACACTTTTATATTTATTTTTTTGTTATCAATACGACCGTCTCAACATGTCCCGTTCTAGGGAACATATCCACACATTTTGCCTTTACTAATCTATATCCATTTTCATTGAATATTTTAATATCTCTTACAAGAGTTACTGGATTGCATGATATATATAGAAATTCTTCAGGTTTATATTCTATAATCTTTCCAATTGCTTTAGGGTGAATTCCATCTCTTGGTGGATCTAATACTACCAAGTCCGGTTTTACATCTATATCTTCTATTTTTTCTAATACATCTCCTGCTATAAATTCAACATTAGTGAAATTATTTAGCTTAGCATTTTCAATAGCCATTTTTACAGCTTCTTCAACAATCTCAATGCCAATGACTTTCTTTGCTTTTTTTGCCATTATTTGTGCTATTGTTCCAGTCCCTGAGTATAAGTCGAATATAGTCTTTCCCTCGATATTTTCGACGAAATTCAAAGCTGTTTCGTAAAGTTTTTCAGCTCCAAATGTATTTGTTTGAAAGAAAGAAAATGGGGATATTTTAAAATTAAGTCCCATAATATTTTCTGTTATATAGTCTCTCCCATATAATATCTCTATTTTATCAGCTTTTACTACGTCTGCTAATCCATCATTTATCGTATAAATTATACCTACTATATTGCCTGACAATTTTATTGACTGCAATAGTCTTACAAAATCTTCTTTGTTAAAATCCATAGTGCTTGTAGTGACTAGATTTACTAATATTTCACCTGTTGAGAGTGCTTTTCTTATAACTAAATGTCTTAAAAAACCACTGTGTGTTCTAGTATTATAGTAGGGGAAATTCAAATTTAAGAAATATTTTCTCACATTGTCTCTTATAATTGTAAAATCTTTATCGACAATATTACAATAATCTGTATTTACAACTTCAAATATTCTCCCTTTTATATGAAGTCCTAAAGAAAGAGATGTACCTTTTCCTTCATCCCCAAAAGTATATTCCATCTTATTTCTATACTCGGTTAATCTTGGAGATGGTATAATCTCAAATCCATCTAATTCAATGTTTTCTTTTTCAAATAAAGCTCTGATTTGCCTATTCTTTAATTCTAATTCATCTTCATAAGTAAGACTTTGATATGTACAGCCCCCACATAAGTCCTTATGAGGACAGCCTTCTATTTTTTCTAAATGCGATTTCTCAACTACTTCTAATATCCTAGCTTCGTCATGATCTTTTCTTCTTCTAGTTATCTTAGCTCTAACCTTTTGCCCTTCTATTCCACCTTTTAACTTTACTGTTTTTCCTTCATATTCTCCGATTGATACATTCGGATAGAGTACCTTTTGAATTTTTATTTCAACGATCTTATCTTTTCTTCCCATAATACCCTCCTAAAAATATAAAAGAAGCTTAATTAAGCTTCCTTTATATTATATCAGTTTCTTATTGATTTAAAATATTTTTACATGAGTTTAGCTATGTTATTTGCAAACTCTATAGGGTCTTCTATTGGCAAGCCTTCTATTAGTCTTGCTTGGTCATAAAGGAGATTTGTGTAAAGTTTGAATTTTTCTTCATCATTTTCAAATGCATTTTTTAGTTTTTCATAAATTGGATGATTAGGGTTTATTTCAAGTATTTTTTCTGCTTTAATCATGTCTCCTTCAGGCATTTGTTTTAAGACTTTCTCCATTTCAATAGAAATTTCTCCTTCACTAGCTAAGCATACAGGATGATTTTTTAATCTCTTTGAAAATCTGACCTTTGATACTTTCCCTTCCAACAGTTCTTTCATCTTATCGAATATCTCTTTGCTTTCTGTTTCTTTTTCCTCTTCTATTTTTTCTTCTTCAATACCTAAATCTTCGCTAGATATCGATTTGAACTCTTTGCCTTTGTAATCTCTCATTACTTTTAATGCAAACTCGTCTACCTCGTCAATGAGATATAGTATTTCAAATCCTTTCTCTTTGATTAATTCAGTTTGAGGCAATTTATCTATTAGTTCATAATTATCTCCTGAAGCATAATAAATGAACTCTTGCCCTTCTTTCATTCTTGATACGTATTCATCTAAAGTTACTAATTTCTTTTCACTTGAAGAGTAGAACAGCAAAAGATCTTCTAGTTTGTCTTTGTTCATACCGAAGTCTTGGTAAATTCCATATTTTAATTGTTTTCCAAAGTTCTTGAAAAACTCTTCATATTTTTCTCTATCTTCTTTTAGCATATTAAGAAGTTCTTCTCTTATTTTCTCCTCAATTTTCTTAGCCATAAGCCTTAATTGTCTATCATGTTGAAGCATCTCTCGTGATATGTTGAGTGAAAGGTCTTCAGAGTCAACTACGCCTTTAACAAAGCTAAAATAATCTGGCAATAGTTCTTTGCATTTCTCCATAATCATTACGCCGCTAGAGTACAGTTCGAGTCCCTTTTCATATTCTCTCGAATAATAGTCAAAAGGTACTGTGCTTGGTATATACAATATTGCGTTATATCTAACTGCACCGTCAATGCTAAGGTGTATCCATTTTAATGGTGTGTCAAATCCAAATCTCTTCTCTTGATAAAAGTTTATATAGTCTTCATCTGTCAATTCATTTTTATTTCTTCTCCAAATAGGAACCATGCTGTTGATGACTTTTTCTACTTTTATAGTTTCATATTCATCAGAGTCTTCTTTCTTCCTATACTCTGAAACTTCCATTTTGATTGGATAACGTATAAAATCAGAATACTTCTTGACCAAGTTCATCAAATTGTATTCATCTAGATAGTCATCGTAGTTTTCATCTTCCGTGTTTTCTTTTATCTTTAGTATTACTTCTGTTCCATATTCATCTTTTGTAGTTTCTTCAATAGTGTAACCGTCAATTCCCTCTGATTCCCATTTCCATGCTTTATCAGATCCAAAAGGTTTTGTTATCACTGTAACTTTGTCTGCTACCATGAAACTTGAGTAAAATCCGACTCCAAATTGCCCAATTATGTCATATCCATCTTTTATTTCATTTTCTTTCTTGAATTGTAAAGACCCACTTCTAGCTATGACCCCTAAATTGTTTTCTAGTTCTTCTTTAGTCATACCTATGCCTGTATCTTTAACACTTAAAATTCTGTTTTCTTTGTCAAAAGAAATCTTAATATAATAATCGTCTTTATTGAAGGTTATGCTCTTGTCTGTTAGTGCTTTATAATATATTTTGTCTATGGCATCCGAAGCATTTGATATAAGCTCTCTTAGGAATATCTCTTTATGAGTGTATATTGAATTTATCATTAGATCCAATAGTCGCTTGGATTCTGCCTGAAATTCTTTTTTCTCCATATTCATACCTCCTCGACATCATTAGCACTCTTTTTGTTTGAGTGCTAATAATAAATTATCATATTGATTTTTCTTTGTCAACATCTCTCCAAAACTTATTTAGTTTTGAATGCATCTCTATAATGCTATTAATTCTCTTATGATTTGACCATTCGCTAGGCATGAGATTTTTATATTTATTAGTCAAATACCTATCGTCTATTAAAAGTACAGCTCCTTTGTCATTTTCTGATCTTATAACTCTGCCAACTGCCTGCATCACTTTATTCATACCAGGGAAAGTGTATGCGTAATCAAATCCTTTTTTGTATAATTTTTCAAAATAGTTTTTTATTATATCTCTCTCAAGTGAAATTTGAGGCATCCCAACTCCCACTATAACAGCACCTATCAATTTATCACCAACTAAGTCTATGCCTTCTGAAAAGCTACCTCCTAGTACGCAAAATGATATCATATCATTGTTTAAAGTAAAGTTATTCAAAAATTTTTCTCTTTCTTTCTTGGTTAAGCTCGATTCTTCTTTCATAATGTATAAATCTGGATATTTTGAATTGAAATCATCATATACTGTGTTTAAATAAGCATATGATGGAAAAAATACAATGTAATTTCCCTTTTTAGCCTTTACAAAATTATATATGGTTTCAGTAATTTGAGGATATGTTTCCAAACGATCTTTGAACCGAGTTGAAATGTTTCCATTTATCAAAATTAATAAATTTTCTTTTTTAAATGGAGATTTTAATATCATATGATAATCATCTTCATCTGAGCCGAGCAAATCTTTGAAATAATCTATTGGGGTAAGTGTTGCTGAAAAATATATATTTGCCCTGTTGTCAGAGGTTATGTTTTTTATAAATTTTGAAGCATCTAAACAATAGAGTGTGAGTGAATGATTTTCAATTGCTTTGTCAAATTTAACAACATAATTTTCCCCATAAAATTCAGATATCTTTAAGAAAGTATTTAAATTAAAGTAAGTCTCTAAGCATTTGTCATAGCATGGTACATCTTTTTTATCCACTAAAAATTTCTCTAAAATTGCTAAACTCTTGCTAATAGGCCAGTATATGTCATCAATTTCTTCATTTTGGTATAGTCTGCGATTATTTAAAGCTTCATTTACTTTAGTTTCTATTCTGTTTATAACTTTTTCCAAGTCTTTTGTCTTTTTTATTTCATTATCTTTTAATATACTTAAAGTTTCTTTGAGTAAGCCCGTGTTTAATGATGCAGAGTACATCTCCCTAGCTCTATCTATTAAATTATGGGCTTCATCAACTAAAAATATGTTTTCTCCATTGTTAAACTCAAAAAATCTCCTCAAATAAACTTGGGGATCGAATGCATAATTATAATCACAGATTATCATGTCAACATAAAGACTTAAGTCCAATTGATATTCAAACGGACAAACTTGGTGTTTTCTTGAATATTCAATGATTACATCAAAAGAAAATAGGTCTTCATTGTTAAATATGTCTATGATAGCTTCATTTACTCTATCATAGTGACCTTTAGCGTATGGGCAATCTATTGGGTTACACTTTATTTCATCATTTAGACAAATTCTCTCTTTTGAAGTTATTATGGCTGTTTTTAATGATAATCCATTTTTCATGAGCATTTTTACTGAATTTACAGGTGCTTCTTGTGTTAAAGTCTTTGCTGTTAGATAAAAAATCTTATCTAACCCATAGTTTTCCAATGCTTTTAAGCTTGGAAATATAGTTGACATTGTCTTCCCAATACCTGTTGGGGCTTTTACAAATAATCTTTTCTGATCTTTTATTGCAGTATATACACCTACTGCTAAATCCCTCTGCCCTTTTCTGTAATTGTCAAAAGGAAATTCAATCTCTTTTATCGACAAATCTCTTTTTATTTTCCATTCTTCAACCATTTGCGCAAATACTATATATTTATCTAATAGAGAATAAAAAAATGCTTCAATTTCATCTTTATCATATTTTTTTATGAATTTCTTTATTGTTTCCGTTTCTATGTTAAAATAAGTAATGCTTATTAAAATATGATTTAAGTTTTCTTCTCTCTGGTAGATAAAAGCGTAGCAAAGGGCTTGCGCTGAGTGCAAAATGCTGATTTCTTCTTCTAGATTTTCTAGATTTCTTGTAGTGGTTTTGATTTCATCTATAATCACATTCTCATCTTCAAATAAAATCCCATCAGCTCTGCCATCTATATCAAAAACAAATCCTTTGTACTCCAAGGTAATAGATAGGGAGACTTCTTTTAAGTCACCTTTCTTATAACTACTTTGTATCTTTTGATGTGCTAAAGTACCTTCTAAAGCTCTTGACTTTGACATGAATCTATTGTCAATATCCCCTGATCTCAATGTAGTTTCTATTAAATTTCTTACTGATAATCTTATATGCTTTTGCATTTATTTCTCTCCGATATTGTTATAACTACATTATATCAGAAAACAAGTAACAGTTATGGATAATATATCTCCTTTACATATTCTTCTTTAATTTGCCAAATATTCGCTTGAACTCGAAATATATTCCATTCCTCTATTTCAAATATTCTTATCCAGCTTTCAATAATTTTCTTTTTCTCATTCGTAAAAAAGTGTGCATTTGAACCTACAAAAAATTCAAATTCATTTTTAAATCCCTTTAATTTTAATTCTTTTAAATATTCTTCATGATCTTTTTCATCTTTCGGAATGTATAGATGATTTAATACATAATCCCATTTTTGTCCATCAAAATAAATGACTTCATCTTCTGGCACTTCTAGTTCAAAGCATACACTTCCTTCAATTGGCCTATACATGTTTTCTTTGCTGATTGAACACCATATCGGCATTGAAACATAATCTGGTTTTGGCACTTTTTTAGAAGCTTCTTTCACAAACCATTTGTACAGTTCAATAAAATGATCTGCTATTTCTTCATATTGAATTCTTATGTATTTCTCTTTATTGACAAAAACTTTATTTTTTTTAAGTTCTTCAAGGCTTCTTTCATCTTGTCTTGTCCACAACCTAACATTGCTCACAATAATCACCTCAATCTTTTATTTTTATTTACCCTAATTTTATGTATAATATTCTTAAAAGGTGGGATAGTATGGGTAAAATTTATATAGATAAATGCAATGAATATGTCTATGAAGAAGTAATAAATGTTGTAGGTAAAATGCTTAGTAACATCCCTGAAATTCAGGATTTAAAGATAGGAACAGTGCTTGTAAAGACAAATTTGTTAAAGAAAAACAAACCTGAAGATGCAGTTACAACTCATCCTTTTGTAGTGGAGGGGGTAGTGAGATTTTTCCAATCAAAAGGGCATGAAGTTATCATAGGAGACAGTCCTGGTGGTCCTTTTAATCCTCATATATTAAAAAACTTTTATACCCAGGCAGGTTTAGTAGAAGTGAGCGAAAGAACAGGCTGTAAACTCAATTACGATACTGAAACAATTGATGTTAAAGTTGAAAACGGTAAAGTCGTTAACACCTTGAAATTAGTAAAAGCTTTCGTCGATTGTGATTATGTAGTTTCTTGTGCAAAACTTAAAACCCATACTATGATGACTTATACTGGTGCTGTAAAGAACCTATTCGGGACAGTTCCAGGTGTAAATAAAGCAGATTATCATTTGAAGATGAATGATACTTTAGATTTTGCAAATTTATTAATTGATATTTGCGACTATATAAAGCCAGTTGTATCAGTAATAGATGGTATCCATGCTATGGAAGGCAATGGACCTTCAGCTGGAGATATCAGGAAATTGGGGTTGTTGTTTGCAGGTGCTAATCCTTTTGAATTAGATTATGTTGCAAGTGATTTAGTAGGTATAAAAAATCCTCCAACTGTCACAGAGTCGCTAAAAAGAGGTTTGTTCGACACAGCTTCTATTGAAAAAATCGGACTGGATTTTGAAAAACTAAATATAGTACCGTTTAAGCTCCCAGAATCCACACATGTAAATTTCATATCTGGAAAAATACCAAAGTTTGCCGAGAATTATGTACTTGATAAATTCAGACCTTACCCATATGTTAATAAAGAAAAATGTATTGGCTGCGGGATTTGTAGTGCAAATTGCCCTAAAAAAGTCATTACCATAAAAGATAAAAAAGCAAATATAAATACAAAAAATTGCATCAGATGTTTCTGCTGTCATGAACTTTGTCCAGAAAAGGCTGTTTCAATAAAAAGGCATCCTTTGCATAAATTAATATTTGGTGAATAGAAAGGGGATTTTTATGAAAAATTACAGAATTGATAAGGATAATACGGTTATGCTTATGATTGACATTCAAGAAAGACTTGCTCCTGCAATATTTAATTCACAAGAAATAATCAAAAATCAAAAAATATTAATAAAAGGCTTAAACAAATTAAATATACCTATTATCTACACTGAACAATATCCAAAAGGATTAGGTAAAACATTAAGCGAATTAACAGATCTATTGGAAGAAAAAGTTGCTGTGGAAAAAATAGTTTTTAGTGCTTATACAGATGAAGTTAAAGAAAAGATTAAAATGTTAAATGTAAAAAATATAATAATAACTGGAATGGAAACTCATGTATGTGTTTATCAAACTGTTCGAGATTTGGTAGAAGGTGGTTACAATTGCTTTGTAATTAAAGATGCAGTAGGCTCAAGAACAAAAGAAAATTATGAAAATGGATTGTTTATGATGAATGATTTAGGGGCTGTAATATCAAACACTGAGACAATTCTGTTTGACTTAATAAAAAAAGCTGGTAGTGATGAGTTTAAATTCATATCAAATCTAATAGAGTAGGGGGAATTTAATCCCCCTCTCACACCACCGTACGTGCCGTTCGGCATACGGCGGTTCAATTCAAATAATAATCTAAACAACTAATGAGTCCTCGCTTTGCGAGGATTTCTTTTGATATCTTTCGTAACCCGGTGGTTTTAGCCACTGCCTGATAGTGGTTTCCAAATCCAACAGACTGTCTGGCCATCCATTCCGGTACACCAAGTTTTCTTAATCCCCACATTCTCTTCTGACTGGTTTTCCACTGTTTCCAAATCACTATACGAATTCTTGTACGCAAGTGTTCATCTATTCGTGACATATTCCATTTCATCTTTCCAATTCTAAAGTAGTTTATCCAGCCCCTGATTACCCAATTTAGTCTCATGATTCTATCGTCCATGCTGATTGACCATGAGCGTTTTGTGAGCTGCTTGAGTTTACTCTTAAATTTAACTACGGAGTCCTGATGAGGCCGAACCTCCCATTTACCCTCCATTTTCACGAAACCGAATCCCAAGTATTTTAGTCTTGTTGGTTTTGTGGTTCTTGTCTTTTCTGCATTGACTTTAAGACCGAGTTTTCTCTCTATCCACTTTGTTATGGTGTTCATAACTCTGTTGGCGGCAGCATTGCTTCCTACTGCTATGACGCAGTCATCTGCATATCTCACAAAATGTAGCCCTCTCGCTTCCAGCTCCTTGTCCAGTTCATTTAGCATGATGTTACTGAGTATTGGAGAGAGGTTACCTCCTTGTGGGGTTCCCCTGTTGGTTTCCACATATTTTCCCTTTTCCATTACTCCTGCCTTTAGATACTTGGCTATGAGTGATTCTGTATCAGGGTCTTTTATGATTTTTCCTACCAGGGTCATCAGTTTGTCTTGTGGTACATTATCAAAGAACTTCTCCAAGTCTATATCCACTACGTAGATATATCCATCATTAAGATACTCCAATAGCTTGATGACTGCCTGTTGTGCACGCCTACCCGGTCTGAAGCCGTAGCTGTACTCGCTAAAATGTGGCTCCACTATGGGTGTGATTACCTGCACTATTGCCTGCTCTATGATTCTGTCCATCACCGTGGGTATCCCAAGTTTTCTTACTCCACCGTTTGGCTTTGGTATCTCCACTCTAAGCACCGGTTGTGGTTTGTACTTTCGTTTTCGGATACGCTCCTTGATATCTTCCCAGTTTTCTTTCAGATATTCATCTATTTCGTCAATACTTATGTTGTCTATGCCTCCTGCTCCTTTATTGGCTTTCACTTTCTTGTATGCAAGCAGCATATTTTCTCTTGATAATATCTGTTCCATTAGTTGTGACATGATTTGTCTCCTCTTCCTGTTTTGCTTTCATGCATATTAGCCTTACCTCCTGTGAACCCTTCGCTCCGTTACGTCTTCGCTACTATGGTTCTCGTCAGGCCTATACACTTACATTCGTAAGTCCATTTGACTTTGAATTGTTTGGTCCTTCCTTGTTTCCAAGTACTATGACCTCTGCTGACTTCTCATGGTTCGTTGTTACTACGGTTTTGCCCGTCCATAAGATCTCACGGGATAAGCCGAATGTCTTTCCTCGTCTACCTGCCTGATCTACCTGCATGGGTTACGATTGCCTTTTGGACTTCACAGCTCTATGCCAGTTTATCCTCCAAGCAGGCCTTGGTATCAGGTTTCTGTCCGTCAGGCTACGATTTCGCTATTGCTTCCTCTCGCCCACACCTCGCGATGTGAACCTTGCAAGTCGCTTTAGGGTTCGTCGGCAACCACGCCCCTTGTGGACTTTCACCACAGACAGACGACATGCCCGTCATACATAAAATAAATGAGTGCTTGCACTCATTTATTTTGTATGTTCCGGTCTTATTGAGACGATTTCTATGGCTTTAGTTATTTCTTTTATTACATCTGCAACATATTGAGTTTCCATTTCTTTAATCTTAGAATACACTTCACCTATTTCTGTGACTGAATACATGCCTGGCAAATTATTTAAAGCCAATGCAGCGATATCTAGTCTACATTTCTCACAATTGCAGACTGAGTCAAATTGAGGCAAAAGCTTATCTACATAGGATAGTACTAAATCTTCCATGTGGTTATGCAGCTTCATAGAATCATCTCCATATTTATATTTGTTAATTTCACTATAACATAAAATTTAAAAAACAACACTAAAAAGTGTTGTTTTTTAACCAAATCTTCCCGTTATATAATCTTCAGTACGTTTGTCCCTTGGAGTACTAAATATAAAATCAGTTTCATCAAATTCTATGAGCTCTCCATTTAAGAAAAAAGCTGTTTTATCAGAAATTCTAGCTGCTTGCTGCATATTGTGAGTGACAATTATTATTGTTATCTCTTTCTTTAGCTCTTCAGCAAGATCCTCAACTTTTAATGTAGAAATAGGGTCAAGTGCTGATGTAGGCTCATCCATTAACAATACTTCCGGTTCCACAGCTAGCGCTCTGGCTATGCAAATTCTCTGCTGTTGTCCTCCAGATAATGATAGCGCGTTCCGTTTTATCCTGTCTTTAACTTCATCCCAAATAGCTGCTCTTTTTAAGCTTTTTTCAACTATTTCATCCAATACAGACTTCTTTTTTATTCCATGAGCTCTAGGCCCATATGCAACATTATCATATACTGACATGGGAAATGGATTCGGTTTTTGAAAAACCATTCCTATCCTAGTCCTTAGCTTAGTTACGTCTATTTCTTTGTATATATCTTCTCCATCGAGTAAAACTTCTCCCTCAACTCTTACTCCTTCAATCAAGTCATTCATTCTGTTTAGCGTCCTTAAAAAAGTTGACTTGCCACATCCAGAAGGCCCTATAAGAGAGGTTATTTCCTTTTCTTTAATTTCCATGTTAATATTTTTAAGTGCTTGAAAATCTCCATAATACATATCAAGGTTTTTTATGCTAAATTTATTTTCCATATTATTCTCCTCTAAATCTTACTGAATTTTTTGGATATGAATTTTGAAAGAGCATTGAGTATTATAATAATTATTATTATAACACTACCTATTGCACTAGCCAATTCTATATTTGCTTCTTCTTTAGCAACTGTATAAGCTTTTACTGTTAATGTTGATCCAGACTCGAGTAATGAACCTGGAATTTTCGCTGCAGTACCTGCAGTTAGTAATAGAGCTGCAGATTCCCCTATTATACGACCTATACTTAAAATTATCGCAACGACAATGCCAGGTACTGCTGTTGGTAATACAACTTTTGTAATCGTGTAGATCTTATTTGCACCTAATCCGAAAGACGCTTCTCTATATGAATCAGGTACTGCTTTTAAAGACTCCTCAGTTTGTCTAATTATAACTGGCAATAAAATGATACTTAAAGTCAGTGCTCCTGCAAGCAATGAATATCCGAGATTTAGTGTCATGACAAATAAAATCATGCCAAATAAACCATATATTATAGACGGTATACCTGCCAAACTTTCAGTTGCAAACCTGACTAGATTGACAAATTTACCTGGCTTTGCGTATTCAACTAAATAGATTGCTGCAAATACCCCTATAGGAACTGAAAATAATAATGATAAGCCGATCATCATAAGCGTGGTTATGATCATAGGGAATATCCCGCCGCCCTGTTTAGTAATTCTCATTGTAACAGTATCTTTATTTACATTATTTAGTATCTGATTTACTTCTTCAACACTTTTCCCTTCAACATTTATCCCATTTACCCTGTTTATGATGTCTTTTTCACTAAGAGCTAAGGGTTTTCCTTTGTTATTTATGGCATCTTCTACTAAAGATGTGTCTTCTATCTCTTTAATGACTATTACTTTTTTTTCTTTTGATCCTTTTTCTTTTATTGTGGTTTCTTCTAATATTAGCCCTAAAGGATTTTGCGAGCCTTCACTTAACTTCACATCAACATATGCAGATGTAGAGTCGAATTGACTAGTAAGAAAATATAAATCCACATGAGGAAGTCCTTTAGAAAAAATAAAACCTAAAATAAAAACAAGAATCCCAATAGTAAAAAGAGTAGCAATTCCAATAAGCCCATATATAAAACTTTCTTTTATATTTATTTTCTTTTTCATTTTAGAACACTTCCTCTAGTAATCCTGCTTAATATTAAGTTTATTAAAATAATAAATACAAATAGCACAACTCCTGTAGCAAAAAGCATTTCTTGATGTAGTCCAAAGGCGTAACTCATCTCCATCGCAATATTTGTAGTAAGTGGTCTTATCGGTGAAAAAATGCTCTTAGGCAGTCCTGCAATTGGATTTCCAGCAACAAGCATCACCGCCATAGTCTCGCCTATTGCTCTACCTATCCCAAGCACTACGCCCGCAAGTATACCAGACTTTGCAGCGGGTAATACAACTTTAAATATCGTATAAAGTTTAGTGGCGCCTAATCCGAAAGAGCCTTCTCTATACGCATCAGGTACAGAATTTATAGCACTTTCTGTTATAGTAATCACAGTTGGTAAAATCATTATCATAAGTACAATAATTACTGCAAGCAATGACTGCCCTTGTGCTTGAGGAGAAATCTGCATGATCCATGGGACTATGACTCCTAGCCCAAATAGTCCATATAATACAGAGGGTATCCCTGCTAGCATCTCTACTGCTGGTTTAATGATTTTTTTTGCCCATTTGGGTGCGAGTTCAGCAATAAAAATTGCAGTGAGTATCCCGACTGGAACTCCAAGTATAATTGCTCCAAAAGTCGCAAGTAGTGAACCGACGATCATGTACAAAATGCCAAACTTGCCTAAACTAGGCCTCCACTCTAGTCCCGATAAAAAGTCAATCAAATTGTAATTTCCCTCTGCGTTGCCAGGTATAAACGGCTGCAATCCTCTATAAAACACAAAAAATGCTATCGCCGCAACACTAATAATTGCCACTGTAGCATTAAATAAAAATAAATAATGAGCTAATTTCTCTTTTAATTCATTTTTTTTATCTAATTTCATATCCTTTTCCATATAGAGTCTCCTTATGTATTTAAGTAAAGCTAAGCTTAAGCTTAGCTTTACTTATTCTGTATTTATTTTACTCTTATAGCGCCATTTTCTTCAACTATATTTTGTCCTTCTTCACTCATAACAAAATCTAGAAAAGCTTTTGCTGGTTCTGTTAAATTTTCCTCTTTGTAGACAAATATGAAAGGTCTTGAAATTTTATAAGTTCCATTAATTACATCTTCTGCTGTTGGTTCTACTCCTTCAACTTTTAAAGGTTTTACAGTATTGTCAAGGGAAGAGAAAGATACATAGCCAATAGCTTTAGGATTCCCTGCGACAGTTGTTTGGACGTTCCCATTTCCTTCAGCTATCAAAGCTTTTTGAGTTAATTTGCCTTCAAAACCTAATATTTCCTCAAATGCTCCCCTTGTTCCGGATCCATCTTCTCTAGAAACAACTACTATTTCTTCGTCATTTCCACCTAGTTCTTTCCAATTAGTTATTTCACCAGTGTAGATTTTTGTAATTTGGTCTATTGTTAAATCTTCAACTGGATTTGCTGGATTGACTATTACTCCAATCCCATCATATGCGATTGTTAGTTCTTCTATACCCCAAGCTTTTTCTTCATCTTTTATTTCTCTTGATGCTGTACCGATTTGAGTAACTCCATCTGCTGCATTCTTAATTCCACCAGATGATCCTATTGCTTCATAAGTTCCTACTACATCTGGATTTAATGCCATAAATTCTTCAATCAATGCCAATCCTACTTTTTCTACTGAAGTCGAACCTGATAAAGTCAATGGACCACTTAAATTTTGAGGTTCTTCCGCTACTGGTTCTTCTGTTCCTGGTTCCTCAGTAGGTGGTGTTTCATTACCTGATGTACAAGCCACTAAAAATACTGACAGCGCCAACATTAAAACTAATATAAAACTAAACTTAGATCTTTTCACTATTAATCCTCCTATCAATCTTTTCTTTATTGTTCTCTTATATAATACGTTTTTTCTATTAAGAAACAATATAGTGAATGTTAAGAGTATGTAAAATAAAAGCTTCCATTTTTATATTACCCAAATGGAAGCTTTTTAGTCAATTTACTAAAAAATTAAATGAAGTATCGGCGCAGTCAATAAAATGGAAATAGCTACTCTTTCTAACCATATCAAAATATAATCTTTCATAGTTAAAGGTATTTCTGTTCCCATCATGCAAGGGATAGATGCAGAGAAAAATAATATCTCTGATACACTGACGACCGCTATCAAAAATTTAGTTATGATGTCTGCCTCAGTAACTAAAAGTGCAGGTAAAAACATCTCTGCAATACTTAAAGCGCTAGCTTTAGCTGCAAGCATAGGTTCTGGAACTCTTGTTATGTATGTAAAAGGATAGAAAATGTACCCGATAACATCAAATATTGGAGTGTATTCAGCTAACAATATTCCAAAAACTCCTATTGACATTAGCAAAGGTCCAATAGACAAAGCTAATTTTACCCCATCAATTAAATTGTCTTTCACACTTTCAAAAACCGTCGGCGCTTGATCAAATGCTTTCATACCCTCTTCCATAGCCAATTTAAATCTGTTTCCTTTGCATTCTTTTTCTTTTATGCCTTCAACGCCTTGGTAATAGTTATTTGGTTTTTTATTTAAAGGATAAATTCTAGCAGTTATCGCTGTTACTACAAACGTAATCACTAATGTCAACCAAAAATACAACAGCCAGTGCTCCATTATGCCCAATGTGTTTGCGACTATGACCATAAATGTCGCTGAAACTGTAGAAAATCCCGTTGCTATAATTGCAGCCTCTTTAGCTGTATATTTTCCTTCTTTATATACTCTATTGGTGATTAACAATGCTATAGAGTAGCTGCCGACAAAAGAAGCAACAGCATCAATCGCAGATCTACCAGGTGTTTTCCATATTGGTTTCATTACAGGCTGCATAAATACACCAACAAATTCCATAAGACCATAATTCACTAAAAATGCTAAAAATATGGAGCCTATAGGTACAATCATAGTAACTGATTTTACTATGCTGTTGTAAATAAATGGGATTACATCCTCATTCATTAAAAATTCTGGTCCTTTATTAAATATTGCCATGAGTACGAAAACAATACCGAACAACTTAAAAAAAGAAAATATTTTCGTTGTTATTGACTTTTTCCATTCCCCTTTTATAAATGGCAATACACCACCTAAACAAACGATGATACCCACATAGATTGGACTAAAATATGGGATGTTTTTTACAAATGTCACTATGTGGTCAATTGGAATAGTACTTTTTCCACCTATTTCAATAGGGATAAAAAACATGAATATTCCGACAAATGAATATAAAATGAATCTAAATATTTTACTACTAGTTATTTCTACATTCTTTTGCATAAAAGTCCTCCTTTTTCATTACCCAGGCATAAAGCCTGGGCTTATTTTACTTATAGTATTTATCTACTAAATTTTTTACCAACTCGTCATCCGCTACAAATGGCAGTGTAATATGATCTGTTGAACTATTTCTATAATTATACTCAATCGCTGTTTCAATGGAGTTTTCGTTTCTTGCCCATGCTCTTCTTGCTACACCATTCATTACATCCCATGGCATTGCACGTCTTAAAATTTTATCAACACGTTCAGAGCCATCTAATACCATGCCGAAACCGCCATTTATAGCTTTCCCTATTCCAACTCCACCTCCGTTGTGCAAAGTCACTAAGCTCATGCCCCTTGCAACATTCCCTGCAAAGCATTGAGTTGCCATGTCTGCCATGATATTACTTCCATCTTTAATATTTGCTGTTTCCCTAAATGGTGAATCAGTACCTGAGACATCGTGATGATCTCTGCCCAACATTATCGGCCCGACTTCTCCATTTCTAACCATTTCATTGAATTTAAGCGCAATTTGTGTTCTTCCAACTTCGTCTTGATATAGAATTCTAGCTTGAGTTCCTACGACTAGATTGTTCTTTTCAGCATCTCTAATCCAGTTGTAATTATCTCTATCTTGATATCTTCTATTTGGATTTATGCATTCCATAGCTGCTTTGTCAGTCTTAATTAAATCTTCGTGTTTCCCACTTAAACAAACCCATCTAAATGGCCCATACCCATAATCGAATAACATTGGCCCCATTATATCTTCAACATAAGATGGGAATATAAAACCTTCAGAATCATCTATCCCATTTTTAGAAATTTCAGTTACACCCGCATCATAAACCGCTTTCATAAAGCTATTGCCATAATCAAAGAAATAGGTTCCCCTGTCTACTAGTGTTTTAATCAGTTCAAAGTGTTTTCTTAAAGACTTATCCACTTCTTTTATAAAGTTCTCTTTATCCTCATTTAGCATCTTAGTTCTTTGCTCAAATGTCAAACCTTGTGGACAATAGCCACCATCATAGACAGCATGGCAAGACGTTTGATCAGACAATAGTTCAATGTGAATATTATTATTTACGGCATACTCTAATAAGTCAATGATGTTGCCATGATAAGCTATCGCCTTTGCTTCTTTTTTACCTGCATATTCAAAAGCTTTGTCAAAAACTATGCCTAAATCATCATAGCATTCATCAATCCATCCTTGTTTTAATCTCGTTTCAATCCTTGAATAATCAACTTCTGCAATGACACCTACTCCATTAGCTATTTTTGTAGCTTTACCTTGTGCGCCACTCATTCCACCTAATCCAGAACTTACAAACATATGGCCACTCAAATCTCCTTCAGCAGGTATCCCCAACTTCATTCTTCCTGCATTGAGAATAGTGTTGAATGTTCCATGTACGATTCCTTGAGGTCCAATGTACATCCATCCCCCGGCAGTCATCTGCCCATAGTTTGCAACTCCCATAGCTTGAGCTTTAATCCAATGTTTCTGATCATCAAACATTCCTACCATGAGAGCATTTGTGATGATTACTCTAGGCGATTCCTTTGAAGATCTAAATAATCCCAATGGGTGCCCTGATTCAATAACTAATGTCTGCTCATCTGTCAATTCTTCAAGGTATTTTTTCGTAAGCCTATACTGCATCCAATTTTGAAAAACTTGACCTGTTTCACCATATGTTACAAGTTCATATGGATATAGTGCTACTTCAAAGTCCAGATTGTTATCTATCATAACTTGAAAAGCTTTACCTTCTATACACTTTCCTTTGTATTCATCAATAGGTTTACCATAGATTCTACCTTCTGGTCTAAATCTATATCCATAAATTCTTCCTCGGGTTAGTAGTTCCTCTAAAAATTCAGGTGCTAATTTTTCATGCAATTCTTCTGGAACATATCTTAATGCATTCTTTAAGGCAATTTCAGTTTCTTTCTTAGTAAGAGTAACCTCTCTCTTTGGAGCTCTACGGATTGATTCGTCAAATTTAGGATAATCAGGCAAGTAATTATCTAATTTTATTTGCATTGATTCTCCTATTGTTTTGTTATCATACATTTTAATTCCTCCCATTTTTCTTATATACAATTTCCCCGTTTTTTATAACTGTATTAGTATGATTTATTCCGAAATGATAAATCATATATGCCACATTTGGTACATCAAAAATAGCAATGTCAGCTTTTTTACCTACTTCAATTGATCCAACTTCATTCTCTCTTCTTATGGCACAAGCTGCATTTATAGTGGCAGCAGTGAGCACTTCCTCAGGTGTCATTTTTAAAGTTATAGAAGCAAAAGACATCATAAGCTGAAGATTCTCACTAGGACAGCTCCCAGGATTGTAATCAGTTGCAATAGCTACAGCCACATCATTTTCAATCATGAATCTTGCATCAGCAACTTTCCCTTCTTGAAGATTAAAACTAGTTCCAGGTAAAAGCACGGCAATTACATTTCTCTCTCCCATTTGCTTTATTCCATTTTTGCTAGCACTGATTAAATGTTCTGCTGATATGCAACCTATTTCACTGGCAAGTTCTGCTCCGCCAATAGAAACGATTTCATCGGCGTGTATTTTGGGGATTAAACCATGTGATTTAGCGCTTAGAAGTATTTTCCTAGATTGTTCTATGGTAAAAACACCTTCTTCACAAAAAACATCGCAGAATTCAGCTAATTTATTTTGTGCTATATATGGAATCATCTCATTTACAATTTTGTCTACAAAAGCATCAGCATTGTCCTTGTACTCAGTTGGCACCGCATGGGCTCCCATGAAAGTGGGAACTACATCGATAGGATGATTCTCATTTAATTTTTTTGCTACTTCGATTTGCTTTAATTCAGTCTGAAAATCACCTATTCCATACCCAGATTTTGCTTCCACAGTAGTTACACCATATTCAAGCATTATGTTTAAACTCTTATATGCCTTTTCATATAGCTCTTCGAAAGAAGCTTGTTGAGTTGCCCTTGCGGTAGAATGAATTCCTCCACCACTAGCTAGAATTTCTAGATATGATTTTCCTTCTAATTTCATCGAAAACTCATTTTCTCGACTGCCACCATGCACAAGATGAGTATGAGGATCAATAAGCCCAGGTGTAACTAATTTACCAGTTGCATCAATAAATACAGTATCTTCATCAGTAGATATATAATCTGGAAGTTTGCCTTTTCCAACATAGATTATTTTATCTTCAGATACTGCAATAACCCCATTTTCAATTAATCCTATCTCTTTTTGTTTTTTGTTCTTTCTAGGTTCGTTGCCACCACTTACCGTAGCTAAATTTGAAATGTTTTCAATAACTAGAGTTGCTTTCATCTAATCATCCTCTCTATTCAGTCATCCTTTTTTCAAGTATTTGAGTCTTTTCAAAGTTTTCCAATTTCAAGTGATAATCAGCCACATCAATCAATGCATCCATTGGCACTAAGCCTATTATTTCACTGCCAATAACGTTTACCCCATATCTGTTGGCTTCTCTTTCAACTGTGTCAAACACTCTAAACAGCGGAGTCTTAGTATAATCAACCATGTTTATTGAAACTTGAACAATATTTCTCTCAGCTATTTCTATACCCAAAGCTTTGCAGTAAGTAAATCCCCCTGTCTTTGCTCTGATAGCTTTAGCTATCTTTTTAGCTATATCTAAATTATTAGTCCCTAAATTTATATTGAAAGCTACTAGAGGCATTCTAGCCCCAACTGCAGTAACCCCTGACTTTTCATTTAACTCTCTTGGTCCATAATCAGGAGCCCATTCTTGTAATTGTAGTTTTTCTTTCATTCCTTCATATTGCCCTTTTCTTATATCAGCTAGATTTTCTCTGTGAGGAGCAGAGGCAGATTTTTCATATAAGTACACTGGAATTGAAAGTTCATTTCCTATCCTTTCTCCGAGTTTCTTAGACAATTCCACACACTCTTCCATGGTAACATCTGAAATAGGGATCAACGGAATGACATCAGTCGCCCCCATTCTTGGATGTTCTCCTTTGTGAAATCTCATGTCAATAAGTTCACTAGCTTTTTTAGTGGCTAAAAAAGCAGCCTCAATAACCTTTTCTGGTTCTCCAATAAAAGTAACTACACTTCTATTGTGGTCTTTATCCATTGAATAGTCTAAAAGTTTTACACCATCAACTTTTCTTATCTCATCTAAAATCTTTTCTAGTTTTTCTTTATCTCTGCCTTCGCTAAAATTTGGAACACATTCAATTAATTTACCCATTTCAATCCCCCTAAATATTCTTTGATATTTTTATATGCAATTTTTGTACCATACTTGTTGATTAAGAAGTTCTCATATTTGAGCCTTTCAAATTTTGCATTTTTAAAAGTGTTTGAAAATAAAACACATAAATAAATAATTGACAGTTTCTTTGTCTATAAATTATACTTTTTGTTGCTTTTTAAAACACTATCTTTCTATGTTGTGTTTTCTCATTCTATAAATAAGACTTTGCCTTGTAATCTTCAGATATTTTGCAGTTTTTGTTACATTCCACTTGTTTTTTTCAAGAGCTTCCAATATCATTTTTCTCTCGAATTCATTAATTGAGCTATCAATATCATTAGATTGACTGATAACACTTTCCTTGTTGTCGTTAAAGATTATTTCTTTTAAATAATCAGGGATATTATCTAGTCTTAAATATTTTTCATTATCTAATGATCTGACCATTATATTTTCAATAAAATGTTCTAACTCCCTTATATTCCCTGGCCAGTTGTAGCTCTTCATTACTTGTTTAAGTGAATTTTCAATCCCAATTATATTTTTGTTCATTGCCTTATTAAATTTTTTAATATAATAATCAGAAATCTCAAATATGTCACCTTCCCTCTTATTTAGAGGTGGAATATATAGATTATATCCAGAAATTCTGTAAAAAAGATCTTGCCTTAATCTTCCTTTTTCAATTAGTTCGTAAGGATCTTCATTCATTGCACTTATAATTCTGCATTTTAATGGAAATGTTTCTTTCCCACCAACTCTTCTGACACTCTTTTCTTGAAGAGCTCTAAGTAACTTAGTTTGCATATTTAAAGGCATTGTATTTAGTTCATCTAAAAATAGTGTGCCTTCATCAGCTTCCTCAAAAAGTCCTGATGAATCCACAGCTCCTGTATATGCACCTTTTACGGAACCAAAAAGAATAGTTTCAAGCAGATTCTCTGGTATTGCAGAACAATTGATTCCAATAAAAGGGAACCTCTGCCTTTTCCCAAAGTTGTGTATGCTCTGCGCAAATACTTCCTTGCCAGTGCCGGTTTCTCCAACTAAAAGTACGCTGTTGTCAAGCCACGATAGTGCTTCTGCCTCTTTGATAAGCTTTTTCATAATATCTGACGAGCCAATGATATCAGAAAATGTAAATCTTGTTCCGTTGTTAAAAATGCTCTTTTCTAAATTGTCATCCTTGAAAAAGTTTCTCTTTAATTCAGCAATTTCGCTAAGTAAATTTTGAAGCTTCGTCTCATCTTTGCTTATTGAATACACGCCAATCGTAGTTCCGTTTAATATAATAGGGTATGTAGAATAAGATTTGTACACTGGTTTCCCATTGTGAACTGCATGAGCTTTATACCTATTTACTATGGGTTTTCGAGTCTTTAATACTTGCATGTGTTCAGATTTATTTTTATCGCTATAACCATATGCATCCCATATATATTTTCCAATCATTTGATCTTTAGATTTTCTCTCTAAATCTTCCATAGCTTTATTGTAAATAACAACTTTTCCATCTTTATCAGAAAGCAATACTCCATCATATAAATTTTCAACAATTTCTTCAAGACATATTGCTTTTGTCAAAATATCATCATAATTGCCGATTGGTTCGAATATAATTAAATTAAAAGCCTCTATTTTATATGACTTGATATTATATAAATTGTTTGAAATTGCATAATAAGAATTTTTAACATTAAAATCTAGACTCTCAAATTGTTTGAGATCATCATTAGCTATTTTTCTCAATTCATCAGATAAATACAATATTCTTTTCCCATCGGAAACGATAAATAGATTAAATATGTTGTTTATTACTTTAACTATATATGTAAAGTCCATAAAAATCACCCCATGCTTATTTAAGTCAATTATATCACAAAAGATGCCAGCTTATTTGCTGACATCTTTATCCTTCTTTAATAGATCTCTGATTTCTGTAAGTAAAATGACTTCTTCACTAGGTTTAGGTGGTGCTGCCACATTCTCTTTTCTCTTGGACTTCTCAATAATTCTAATCATCATAAATATTGCGAATGCTATAATTAGAAAATCGATAACATTTTGTATAAACATCCCGTAATTAATTGCAAGTTCAGGTGTTTCTCCTTGAGCAGGCGAAATTACATACTTTAATGAAGCAAAATCAACCTTTCCTAAGATGATCCCAAGAATTGGCATGAATATGTCATTAACAAGTGATGAGACGATTTTCCCAATAGCACCGCCTATTATAACACCAACTGCAAGATCTAAAACATTTCCTCTACTTATAAACTTCTTAAAATCATTCCACATTAAACCACTTCCCAAAATAGATTTTTTATATATATTATATATACCCATAAATATATACGTGAAGTATATATAGCTGTTTTATTTCATCAAGTGCCCAAACAAACTCACTGGTCAATAAAACAACTATTTATGCATTGATGAAGTTTGAATTAAAGTCGCAAGGAGATTATCATCCTTTTTAAGTAAATAACTTACCTATTAATGCTTAAACCATCTGTGTTTGCTTCAATTAGTGCAATTCATCTAATGCTTTTTTCAAGTCTGAACAATTTTTGTATTTTTCCCTTTCACGTTTCAGTCTATCAGCAACTATTGCGTCTATCTCTGTTTGTGTGAAGCCTTTGTTTACGCAGTTACGAGATTGTGTAACCGGATTTATATTTTATAATCTTATATATTTTTTTATATCATCTAATTATGATCATAAAAATACCGCTTTTAGTTATCATGTCTTAGCGGCTTATTAATTATCTTTAACTGCCCATATCACTCTAGCTATCTCGTCTTCTTGATCTGTCTCAGTATCTCCATCATCAAATTCAATTTCATATGCCTACGGAAGAATATCTCTAGGGTACGCATGAACTATTGTTCCTTCTCTACCGTCTTGTAATTTTACAACGTCTAATTCACAAATT
Organism: Soehngenia saccharolytica DSM 12858; assembly: GCF_059568515.1. Lineage (NCBI taxonomy): Bacteria > Bacillati > Bacillota > Tissierellia > Tissierellales > Tissierellaceae > Soehngenia > Soehngenia saccharolytica. The sequence continues at coordinate 62,697 of NZ_JCANTN010000009.1, forward strand.
TTCATTTAATCATAACCTCTATCTACATTAATTGTAGTCAATCGTCGTATTTTAGAATCTTTTTTGGATGTAGCATTATAACAGAGAGAGGAGTTTCAATTCCTTATAGGTAGGCTAAATACTGTT
>NZ_JCANTN010000010.1:0-58170 GCF_059568515.1 Soehngenia saccharolytica DSM 12858
CGACAACTACCATAAAAGTATAATTTTGCGATTTTCTAGGTTCTTATGAGCCTATTTTTTTTATCCTGTTTTTTCATAGGCTACTTTACACTATCCCAAAATAATATTACTACACACTAACACTAAATTGCTCAAATCAAACTCCTCCTTCTATAATTCAAATGTATATTTTTCCTATGCGTTTCATTATATTGCCTAAATCTTATACTAGTATTATTTATATATTAGCCAAAAACAAAAGCTGCTTGAAAAAGTAGCTTGACTGTCCTAGCCTATAGCCTTAGACTCATAGCTTTGCGTCCTTATCTTTCGATAAGTTTGCCAGTTTGAAAAAATACCTTCGTATTGGTTATCAAATTGCCAAATTTTCGTTTGATTTAATCCCACTCAAATCTAAAAAATAAATATATGTTTTTAAGTCAAAAGATGTGAAAATATTTATTAAGTAAAAATTTCCTAACTCTGAAATATATTTCCCATATTTTTTGCTATTATCAGGTGTCAATTTATAATATATGTCTTTGAATGATGGAAAAAATTCATTTAAATGAAATATAACATCTGATACACTTCTACCAATCAAATCAAATTCCTCAATTTTAAATATTTGATAGAAATTTTCACTCATATCTACTAATAAAAAATCCAATAATTCATCGGCTTCATTGTATATGGGAATTAACCCAAAATAGAAATCAGAACTTGTTTTGCACTCCATAATAATCACTTCCGAATTCTTTCTTTTTTATATAATACCACTGACTGGTTTTATTTCAGTTTTATTTCAGTTTTATTTTGGTTTTATTTCTTTTAGACATAAAAAAAACAGGGTTTCCCCTGTTTGATCTTTGTTTTATAAAATTTCTGGTTCTATTAATCCGTAGTTCCCATCTTTTCTCTTATATACAACATTTACTGCTTCTGTTTCTGCATCCATGAAAATGAAGAAATTATGTCTTAGCAATTCCATTTGCAATATAGCTTCATCTGTCGTCATTGGCTTTAATACAAATTTCTTTGTCCTCACTAATTTCGGTTTATCTTCTTCATTTTCTTCTAATGTAGGTAAGTTCTCAAATCTAATAGTTTCTCCACTTTTGTATCTCTTTTGTAATTTGGTTTTATGTTTCCTCATTTGTGCTTCTAATACATCTACAGCTTTGTCGATAGATGCATACATATCATCACTTGCTTCTTCGGCTCTCAAAATTGTCCCAGGAAGGTTTATGGTAACTTCAATTATTTTTCTATTTTTTTCAGTGCTAAAAGTTACATTCCCAACGAAGTCATTTTGAAAATACTTATTTAATTTACTGAGCTTTTTTTCAGTTACAGATTTTAAAGCATCTGATACCTCCATATTCTTTCCAGTAAAATTTATTTTCATAAACCCAGCTCCTTTCAGATAAGTCATTACTTATATTATTTAATTATATTATACCTAAAAAGGATATGTATTAAACAATGATTTATAATTTAAACAGCTAATTAATGATTTGTGGAAAATATGTTGTTAATTCTGTGGATATGTCTTGTTTTATCTGTGGATAATGTGGATTGTTTTGTGGAAAACTTATATTTATCTGTTTTTATTTGTGGATTAATATCTTGATAATTGTTTATAAATGTTATAATATTAGTAGAAACTTTTTTGAAGGAGTTATTTATGTTTTTAGATAAATATAAAATTGGAATGAGAACAATTAAAACCGGTATAGCTGTCTCTTTAGGCATGTTTATTGCCGACAAATTAGGTTTATATTCTCCTCTTTTTGTTGGACTTGGTGCAATTAGCACGATGCAATCTAGTGTTTCAGAGTCCTTTCAATCAGGTAAAAATAGAATGTTGGCAACTATTACTGGAGCAATTGTTGCTTTAGTCATGAATTACATTTTCCCCATCAATTATTTTTTTATGGGTATTGGAATAATAATAGTAATTCACATATTAAATCTTTTAAATTGGAAAAAAGCTATTTCTCTTGCTGCTATGGTTTTTATTGCCGTTTATATGAATAGAAATACAGAAATAATAACATATGCACTTAATAGAGTTCTTGATACATCTGTGGGTATAATAGTAGGAGTATTAGTAAATTATTCAATCTCTGCTCCACATAGCGATGAGCAATTTGATCTAATCTTCTCAAGTATGAAAAACGATATCAAAGACATACTTTATGATATAATTACAGGAAGAAACAATTTTGATCTTTCAAGATTTAAATCTAAACTGGATAAATTAGAATCAACTTATGAATTGGCTAAAGATGAAAAACGATATAATTTTATGAATAAAACATTAATTGACGATGATTTAGCGAAATTAAGGGCGATGCAACTTATTTTTACTGATTTGGCAGCCTTAAAATCTCTAAATTGTAAATGTTGTCTAAATGAAAGCAACAAATCATCGATAGAGAAATTATTAAATATGACATTGTTTCTTAAATGTGATAATGAGATAACTAAAGAAGACGTGATTTATAATTATCACATCTCATCACTTTTAAAAAATTTATCAAATATGAATCAAACTATTAATTTGGAGGTATAAATGAAAAACTTAAATTATGATGTTCTGATGCAGATTAATAGCGATATTTACAAAAATCTCGAAAAGTATATTAGAGCTAAAAAAATCAAAGAAGAATTATTCAATAAAATTCCACTTCAATATCCACCTTTTTTATTAGATGAAGAAAGCACCGCATTTAATATGTGGTTGATGTGCGATTATAAAGATGAAAAAGGTAAAACAGTCATAGACAAATACCTATATGACAACTTTTTAATTAGCAGTATTGAAAAAGAAGTACTAATCGCAAAGAAAAAATCCTATCCTTCTCTGTATGAAATATTGGAGATAAAAAATGAAATTATTGTTGCAAAAAATGCATTCACTGCTGATATTGTAGAAATACTTGAACCTTCTGCAAAGCGAATTCTTAAAGAAGGAGATAATTTTTTAGCAAGGGTAGACAATGTTTTAAGTTATAATATTTTTTCTGGTGAAATAACATATGCTCCTAAATCTGTAGTTCCATACTTCATTAAAGAAGTTCTTTATGACTTTAACTACGAGTTATCTAAAGACTTTAGCCTCTCTTTTTCAAATTATGTAAAAACCAATTGTTTGAGATTCTATGACATGTTTTATATGAATGCATATGAACATTTCAATGCTTCAAAAGAGGATGCATTGTCCATATACGAAGATATTGAAGAATTTCAGTCATATATCGTATCAAAAAGAGACTCTAATATTTCAGAAAAATATATAAGCAAATTGTTTGAAATATATGATTATTATTTAAAACCTGAAGAGTTGAGCTTGAGGGATATCAACAAAGTCGATCTGATTAAACTATTTAGAGATGCAATTTATGATGGTTTTATTGTCTCTAGTGAGTCTTTCTTATTGTATTTAGATGCTTTGACTGAATATGTCATCTTTAAATCAAATCAAACTATAGACTTCACACTTTCTCTGCAACAAATTAGAAAAATAAGGGAAAATAGATTTGAGTTTATTAATGAGATTCATACTGAAGATAGCTATTTTTACAAGGATAATTATCTTGTATCCAAACTATCTGAGTTAGACACAACTATAAACGATGATTTCATTAAGGATTTTGATGTATATTTGATTTATCTGATCTCAAATCCTTTGACCCTAACAGACAAAAAGCAAAATGTTAGGAAAGCCGATAAGTTAATTTTAATGGACTATATGTTCGGTTTGTATGAAATTGGTGATTATTTCAAATCAAGTATAGATGTTTTAGATATATTTAGGACATTAGGTTTATCCTTAGCAGTACTTGAGATAAAAGACAATAAATTGACAGCAAGTGATATCGTGGAAGATTACCTAATATTGACTCAAGAGGAAAAAATGCAGATTATGTTGTCAGAAATTTTTAAAATAGACTTTATTAGAACTTGTTTTTCTATCGATATTAAAAAAGCTGAATATTTAAAAGACTTGTCAATTAAAATATTAACCAAAATCATGAGATATCCAATGTCACTTGAAGAATTATACGAAGAATTTAAATTTGAAAAACAAGTATCTTCATTTTTGTATATTATAAATTTAATTGGTTTAATAGAAATCAATGATAGAAAAAAGCTTTTACTCACTCCTATTGGCAAAGTCTGCCTTCCTTTTATTAATCAATGGGATAAGAGGAAGATGGATAATATATTAATATTTACACCAAAAAAATCTGATAATTAATGGAGGTCATTATGAAAAAATTAGAGTTAAAAGATTTTACAGATTTTAAATTTATATCATCAATCAATATCTCTCCAAACGCTAAATATTGTGGTTTTGTTGTAAGCAGCATGGATCTAGAAGAAAATAAGTATTTATCTAATATTTACATTTCTGATGATAATGATAAAATTAGAAAATTAACCAGTTTCAATGAGGAGCGAAGTTTTTTTTGGAAAGATGAAAAAAATATTGTTTTCACAGCTATTCGAGATAAAAAAGATAAGGAAAAAGTAGATAATGGCTATCCGCTTACCGTGTTTTATGAGATAAACATTGATGGTGGCGAAGCTAATAGAAGCTTTAGTGTGCCTTTAAATGTATTTTCTACCGATATGATTGACGAGAATCATTATCTATTCACAGCTATGTACGATCAAAGTTTAGGCGAGACTATATCGCTTAATGATGAAGAATTAGATAAAAAAATAAAAGAGAAAAAAGAAATTTCAGATTATGAAATTTTAGATGAAATTCCTTTTTGGTCTAATGGAGAAGGTTTTACCAATAAAAAAAGGGCTCGACTATATTATTATATTAAAGATGAGAATAAATTAATTCCAATAACAGATGAGTTTACAAATGTTCATCAGGTCTATTTATCAGAATCAAAAGATAAAGCTTTATTGATAACTTCTTCTTTCACAGATAAGATGCACTTGTTTAGCGACATCCATATTTTAGATTTGAATAGTCTAGAAGTAGAAAAAATATCTCCATTCCGTGACTTTAACTATGGATGTGCTTTATTTGTTCTGGACAAAATTGTTTTCTTTGGCTCAGATATGAAAAAATATGGAATCAATCAAAATCTTGACATTTACTTAATGGATAGTGATGGCTCAAATTGTAAAATACTTCTTAATTTTGATGAAGGTATTGGAGATTCAGTAGGCTCTGACTGCAGGTATGGAAGTTCTCGCTATTTCAAAGTTGATGGCGATGCTCTGTATTTTGTATCGACCAGCGGATATAATTCATTTATAAACAAATTGACTTTAGATGGGAAATTAGAAAAAATAACTCAACCAAACGGGTCCATTGACGATTTCGATGTGGTGAATGATAAAATATATTTTACAGGGCTAAGGGATATATACCTTCAAGAACTATATATTTTAACTGAGACCGAAAAACCTTTAACTGATTTTAATCTTTGGGTTGTGGAAGAAAAAACAGTTTCAAAGCCAGTTTATATAAATGTTAAGAATCAAGATGTCGCACTTGATGGTTTTGTTATCAAACCTGTTGACTACGACGAAACAAAATCATACCCTGCCATATTGGATATCCATGGAGGACCAAAGACTTGCTATGGCAGTGTTTATTACCATGAAATGCAAGTTTGGGCAAATAAAGGTTACTTCGTCTTCTTTTTAAATCCAAGAGGCAGTGATGGGTATGGAAATGAATTCGCAGATATTAGAGGTAAGTATGGCAGTATAGATTATGATGATATCATGGCTTTTACAGATAAAATTCTTGAACTCTACCCTAATATAGATAAAGAAAATATTGGAGTAACTGGTGGCTCTTATGGTGGATATATGACGAATTGGATTATTGGACACACAAATAGATTTAAAGCCGCAGCATCTCAAAGGAGCATCTCAAATTGGGTTTCATTCTTTGGAACCTCAGATATTGGCTATTATTTTGTTCAAGATCAAGTAGGTACAAATCCTTGGGACAATCAGCAAAAATTGTGGGATAATTCTCCTTTAAAATATGCTAACAATGTCGTTACTCCAACTCTATTTATTCACTCAAATGAAGATTATAGATGCTGGATAGACCAAGGTTTTCAAATGTTTAATTCATTAAAATACCATGGTGTTGAATCTAAACTAGTAATGTTTAAAGGTGAAAATCATGAGCTATCACGATCTGGCAAACCAAAACATAGAATTAAGAGATTGGAAGAGATTACTAATTGGTTTGACAAATATCTAAAATAAAGTTGGTGTAATTTTGAATAATCTTATTGATAGGCTTTTAACTCATAAGCCAATTATTGTACTTGATCATTTTATCTACAAGTTACGTGATGACTATATATTTGGGTATGCAGCACAAATGGCTTATTATCTAGTGCTTTCAATATTTCCTTTCTTAATTGTGTTGTTAAATGTATTAAGTCTTACGCCAATTGTAACTGGTGAAATGCCATTAGAATTCTTAGAATTATTGCCAGTTGAAGTGACTAATATAATTGAAGGCTTTGTAAAAGATATTGCAACATCCAGTAGTCAAGGCCTTTTATCAATAGCTGCAATAGCAGGTCTTTGGACTGCATCAGGCGGAATGATGGTTACAATGAGGTCTATAAATGCTGCATACGGTTTTAAAGAAAAGAGATCTTATTTGAAACGAAAGCTACTTTCTCTTTTGTTTACAGTCGCTTTATTGATCCTTATAGTAATGGTATTTGTTACGCTAGTTGTCGGTGAATTGCTTGGAAAATGGATATTTGCATTTATTGGCAATGAAGTTTTATTCTTAAATCTGTGGCAATACTTAAGGTTTATTATACCAATTCTCTATATGATCATAATATTTGCGCTGATGTATAAATATACGCCTAGCACAAATAGAGAGAATAAAATTAAGTTTAAGTCTACATTGTTTGGTTCTATATTTTCTACATTAGGTTGGATAATCGCATCTATATTGTTCTCTTATTATGTGAATAATTTTGGCAATTACGCAGTAACATACGGAAGCTTAGGTGGAGTTATTGTATTTCTCATTTGGCTTTATATAATCAGTATGATAATCATCTTAGGTGGGGAAATTAATGCCACTTTGCTCTTTTATAAAAAAAACGGAGTCTCATTTTACAAAGAAACTAGTTTCCTATACGACTTCTTTTTAAAATAATCATCTTATAGGCGTAGATAAACAGAGCCCAATAATTTTATCTGCGCCATTTTCTTTTAATTCTTTACTACATAATTCGAGTGTCATTCCAGTGGTTACAATATCATCTATTAATAGTATCTTCTTGTCTAATATTATCTTTTCTCTCTTTACAATGAAAGAAGAGCTTAAATTTAGTCTCCTTTCATACAGATTTAGCTTATTTTGTTCTTTAGTCCATTTTCTTTTTATAAGTACATCTTTATATATCGGCTTTTTATTATATTTTGCTATTTCATTTGCTAATAAATACGATTGATTATATCCTCTAATAGCCTCTTTTCTTCTATGTATTGGAACTGGTATGATTAGGTCGTAATCAAATATTTCTAGTTTACACAAAGTCTTATTCATATATGAAGAAAAGGTTTTAAAAAGATAACTCTTATTATTAAATTTATACTGATGTATAAAATCTTTAGCAAATCTATTGTAAAATATGGAAACATATAAGTCATCGACAAAATCGGTTTTTAAGTTCACCTTGGCATGTAATTCTTCAATTCTATCTCTACATTCTTCGCATAACCCATATATTAAATTTTCATCATAATCTTTGCAGAAGCTGCATACATTTTCTGTTGGGAATAAAAATTTATCTATCATAGCTTATACCTTCTTTAGAAAAGTAACTATAGAATTGTTGTATTTTTCTATCAAGGGATGAATACCTCTTTTCTATTTGATCGTTGTTTACCATCGTATGAATGTATCTTCTATCTCCGATCAAAACCACAAGTTCTTTGGCTCTTGTTATTCCCGTATAAAGTAAATTTCTGGTTAAAAGCATCTTAGGTCCAGATGTGATCGGCATGATAACAGCTCTGAATTCACTTCCTTGGGATTTATGGATTGTTATAGCATATGATAAAGTTAATTGGTCAAGATCTTTAAAATCATATTCTACTTCTTTTTCAAAATCAAATAAGATCTTTATAATCTCATTTTCATCATCTATATCTTTTATTATTCCAATATCCCCATTGTATATCCCTTCGCCTTCTTCTTTGCCTTCTTCTGTTGTTATTGTCCATTTCATCTGATAATTGTTTTTTATTTGCATTACTTTATCGCCAATTCTAAAGCAAAAGTTTCCAAATATTTTTTGTGCTTTATTTTTATCAGCTGGGTTTAATGCATCTTGAAGTTTTTGATTTAAAGAAATTATTCCTACATCTCCTTTTTTCATTGGTGATAAAACTTGAATGTCATTTATTGGATCAAAGCCATAATATCTCGGTAATCTCTCTACCACTAGCTCTTTTATCTCTTCTAAAACTTCTTTTGGTGAATTCTTTGTTATAAAGAAGAAATCTTTGTCTTTCTCATTTAAAATTGGCATTAATCCATTATTTATCCTGTGCGCATTGACAATTATCATGCTATTTTCTTCTTGCCTAAAAATTTCATCTAGTCTTACAACTTTTATCATATTTGAATTGATTATGTCCCTCAATATATTTCCTGCTCCTACTGATGGAAGTTGGTCAACATCACCAACTAATATCAATCTCGAACCTAGCTTTATAGCTTCCATTAATTTATTCATGATCAAAATATCAACCATTGATGCTTCATCTACAATGATCAAATCGCTTTCAATAGGATTTTCATCATCTCTTAAAAAGTTGAATCCATCATCACCATATGATATTTCCAGCAATCTATGCAATGTCTTTGCTTCATAGCCAGTAGATTCTTTAATTCTTTTAGCTGCACGTCCAGTTGGTGCTGCTAATACAAAAGTTTTGTTTTCCTTTTGATAAATCTCGATTATAGCTTTTATAATAGTCGTCTTACCTGTCCCGGGCCCACCAGTCAAGACAACTACACCGGTATCTATAGAACTTTTAATAGCATCTCTTTGCTTTTTAGCAAATTTTATATTGAATTTTCTTTCAATATCATTTATTTCTTTTTCTACATCAATATCTATATCATCTAATTTTATATTGCTTAATTCTACTAATTTTCTTGCTATATTATTTTCAAACGTATTGTATGGAGCATAGTAAATAATATCTTCTTCATCGATCTTCATCTTAACGAAATTATCAGCAAGCAACAAACTTTTTAGTTCATCTATAACTTTACCCTTTGGCACTTCAAGCAAATGCTCTGCTCTTTTTATTAACTCTTTCTCAGGCAAATAGGTATGTCCATCTGCTATTGCTTCATGCATAATATAGTTAAGCCCTGCCTTTATTCTGTAAGGTGAGTCCATTTCAATTCCTATTTTGTTTGCGATTTCATCTGATATCTTAAATCCTATTCCTCTTATATCTTCAATAAGTCTGTAAGGATTCTCTTTAATTAATCTGACTGTTTCACTGCCGTATTCTTTATAGATTTTTAGTATTTGATTGGTTGAGATATTGTGTTCTTTAAGTTCTACTACAATCTGCCTTATTTCTCTCTGTTCTTCAAAAGCTTTCATTATCTTTATTAGTTTTTTCTCGCCAATTCCTTCCACTTCTAATAATCTTTGTGGATTATACTGAATTATATCCAATGAATCTTCCTTAAATCTGTCTACTATTTTCTTTGCAGTAGCTTTCCCAATATGAGGTATCAGTCCAGATGATAAATAGCTTTCTATTCCATTTAAAGTAGATGGTAATTTCTCCTTTAGGCTAGTAAATACAAATTGTTCTCCAAATTTGTCATGATATATAAAATTTCCTTCTAACTCAACATATTGATCATTTTTTATGAAGAAAGTCTTGCCTACAAATGTCACTGGGCCATCTGATGTATTAAGCCTTCCAACAGTATATCCATTTTCTTCGTTTCTAAATATTATCTCTTCGACAGTGCCTTCTATGAGCATAATTTACCTCCATATAAACCTCTACTACTATATATTATACAACAAAGACGAAAATAAATCCCTCTCAAAAGAGAGGGATTTATTTAAAGAGCTTTTCTTAAAATTTCTGCTTTATCAGTTTTTTCCCAGCTTAAGTCTAAATCAGTTCTTCCGAAATGCCCATAAGCTGCTATTTGCCTATAAATTGGCTTTCTCAAATCCAGATCGCGAATAATTGCTGCAGGCCTTAAATCAAAATTTTCTTTAATAAGTTTCACTATTTCCTCGTCACTTATTTTACCTGTTCCAAATGTATCGACATTTACAGATAGTGGATGTGCAATTCCAATAGCATATGCGACTGCAACTTCGCATTTGTCGGCAAGCCCAGCTGCAACTACATTTTTTGCTACATATCTAGCCATGTAGGAAGCTGACCTATCTACTTTTGTTGGATCTTTCCCAGAAAAAGCTCCACCGCCATGCCTTGCATATCCACCGTAAGTATCCACTATGATCTTTCTTCCAGTAAGCCCAGCATCTCCCATTGGCCCACCGATTACAAATCTTCCTGTAGGGTTTACATATATTTTTGTATTATCGTCAATCATAGTAGGCGGTACTATTTCAGTTATCACATGCTCAATTATATCTTCTCTAATTTGTTCTAATGTCACTGCTGGTGAATGCTGAGTGGAAACTACAATATTCTCAACTCTTACAGGTAAATCATCATGATACTCTATAGTGACTTGAGTCTTTCCATCTGGTCTTAAATAATCAAGTGTGCCATTTTTCCTAACTTCTGCAAGTCTTCTTGCTAACCTATGGGCAAGTGAAATTGGCATAGGCATAAGTTCAGGTGTTTCATTACATGCATATCCAAACATCATGCCTTGATCTCCTGCACCTATTTTATCTAATTCATCATTTGATAAATTTTCTTTCAATTCTAAAGCTTTGTCAACTCCTAGCGCTATATCTGGTGATTGTTCATTTATAGATGTTAAAACCGCACATGTATCAGAATCGAAACCATATTTAGCCCTAACATACCCTATTTCTTCTACGGTTTTTCTTGCTATTTTAGGTATATCTACATAGCAATCAGTAGTTATTTCTCCTGCTACTAATATTAGCCCTGTTGATGCGATGGTTTCACATGCAACTCTAGCATTCGGGTCTTGCTTTAATATTTCATCTAATATCGCATCTGAAATCTGATCGCAGACTTTATCTGGATGGCCTTCAGTTACAGATTCAGATGTAAAATACCATTTTTTCATCTTATTCCTCCTCGAAAAATTATATATTTAAAGCCTTTCCAAAAGGAAAGGCGCTTTTAAAAAAACGACCTCATCTTCCAGAATTCATAAACTCTGCAGGAATTAGCACCTTTAATAGGTTGCCGGGTTTCATTGGGCCTGTCCCTCCACCACTCTTGATAAGGCATCAAGATATTCAATTCACAAAGCATATAATAGCACAGTTACTCTAGTGAGTCAACAATAATTATTCTATTCTAATATTCTGCCATCAGAAGATATCGTCACTACTTGCCATGGTATAAATTTACCACTATCTATTAATGATCTTTTTACTGCTTCCACGATTCCCCCACAGCATGGCACTTCCATCCTCACAATTGTAACACTTTTTATATTATTTTGTCTAATTATTTCAGTCAATTTTTCTGAGTAATCTACCATGTCTAGTTTTGGACATCCAATTAAAGTTATTTTATTTCTCATGAATTCATTGTGGAAATTTCCATATGCATATGCAGTACAATCTGCTGCTATCAGCAAATTAGAATTATCGAAATATGGTGCTTTTATTGGCGCTAATTTTATTTGAACTGGCCATTGTTTTAGCATACTACTAACATTTACTGCCTCAGCAGTTAGTGATGAAGTTTTCTCTTCTCTTTCAATTGCTTTTGCCATAGAACCTGGGCATGAATGTGAATGATTATCCTTTGATAACTTCTTAGCTAAGACAGCTTTTTCATCATATTCTAAAGCTTCTCTTTCAACGAATGTAATAGCTCCTGTTGGGCAGACTGGCAAACAGTCCCCTAACCCGTCGCAATAGTCATCACGTAATAATTTTGCTTTCCCATCTACCATGCCAATTGCACCTTCATGACATGCATTAGCACACAGTCCACAACCGTTGCATTTTTCTTCATCTATATTTATGATTCTTCTTTTCATGATATCCTCTCCTCTTCTAAATTATGTTTACATTATACCAGAGGAAAAGAAATAATTTGGTTGCATATGCAACCAAATTATTTATCTTTTTAAATTATTAGACATATTGTATATTTCATCTGCTGTCTCTACTACTTTACTGCTCATGGAATAGGCTCTTTGAGTAATGAGCATGTCAGTTAATGAATTCGTCAAGTCTACATTGGATTGCTCTAAAAAATATTGTTTAATATTGCCAAAGTCATAGTTTTCTTCTCTTGATGAGTATACTTCTCCATTTGAAATGTATTTGCCGCTATCAATAGGCGTCAATGAATCTATGTTTTGAGGAAAGAATAAGACAATTTTCCCTAATAAAGTTGATTTCCCATCATTATTCTGATAAATATTCCCTTCTTCATCTACAGTTATATTCTCATTAGTCCATTCTTCTGGATTCACTACATAATCTATAATGAGTTTGTTACCATCTTTATCCACAACATTATTCTCATTATCCAATGCGAATCCACCATCTCGAGTCAACATGATTTGATCGTTTCTCATTGTTCCGAAAAATCCATCGCCTTCTATGGCCATATTAAAAGGACTTTGAGATTCAATAAATGTACCTTGTTTGTAATTCACTTTAGATACCAAACCAGTTGTTCCAGCACTTATATTTTCAGTATTCAATAGTTCTCTAAAGCTTATCTCCTTCTTCTTAAATCCAATTGTATTCACATTAGATATTTCATCTGCTATTGAATCCATTTTGCGCTGATTGGCATTCAGTCCTGATCTACCTATGTGTAGAGATATGTTCATATATTTCACCTATACCTTTCCAACTTCATTTACAGCTTTGCTTAAAGTTTCATCAGCTGTATGCATTAGTTTTTGATTTGTTTCAAATTCTCGGGTTATCTCAATCAATTTTACCATTTCATCTGCCATATTCACATTGCTTGATTCCAAATATCCTCTCTTTACTTCGGATCCTATTGCATTAATAGGCGATTGAGTTGTAAATAAACTATCCCCAATGCTTGTCATTGTATTGTAATCTTCAATGTTTGAAATTAAAAAATTTGGATTTTCTTCATTAGGATTTATATAGCCATTGAGTCCTATTATTCTATAACCTTCTACTGTGGTTAATTCGTTGTTTTCATTGGTTGTAAAATTTCCATTTCTTGTATATGCTCTCTGTCCATTGTTTAATTCCACAGTAAAGAATCCATCGCCATTTATTGCAAAATCAGTATTGTTCCCTGTCTCATAAAAGCTTCCACTTGTATAGTTTCTATAGTACCCATCAACTTGATTGCCAAATATAAACTGACCTAAAGGATTCCTTAAATTTTTATTGTTCCCACCGGCATAGTTCATCATTTCCCTTGACTCCATTGTGCTTTGCAATACTCCTTGGAACTTATATCCTGGTGTGTTTACATTCACAATATTGGCACTTGTATTCTCTTGTTTTTTTTGAATTACATTCAGACTTCTGTTAATAGTGTAGAGAGATCTAATCATTTGCTTCTCCTCCCATGTTATTTGTAGAATTTATGTTGACTTTTATTTCTTCAGGATATATCATTCCAAGTTTTCTCGCCTTCATTTCAATGTCATTGTCGCTTAATCTTTCATAACTTAAGTTCATTAAAATAGCAGCAATTAAAATCCCAATGCCAAAGGGTATAAAAACATTTATTCTATATTCTTTGATTCTATATATAAATTTTTTAATAATAAAACCTCCCCTTTTTCCATTCCTAAGATTTTGCAAGTTTCTGCCAAGCTAATATTTCCATTAATATACGAATTGATTGTCTGAAACTCATATTCCTTATCATCTATTGATTGGTTTATGTTAATATCAAATTTTTCTGTGTTCATTATATTTCTTGAATTTTCTTCATCAATTTTGTTGTCAAAACCATAGATTATTTCTTCAATATCATTTATTCTGCTTTTTATATCTTCTAATTGGTCATTATCAAAAGAATTGCTTTCTTCTTTTCCATTAAAGTATTCTTTTTCTAAATAAAGTCCATATATTATAAATGCACTTGCTAAAAATACGAGAAATTTGAACATCTTAATCCTCCATTAAATCCTTTAAATAGCCGTTCAACTTAAGCAATATTTTCCCATGAATTTGTGATACTCTCGCTATCGATATATCTAAAACATACGCTATCTCTTTTAATGTCAATTCCTCAACATAATAAAGATTGAGAATCAGTTGTTCTCTTTCCTCCAACTTCTCTATAGCACATTTAAGCTTATCTTTTTTCTCTTTCTCAATATACGCTTCCTCAGGTGATTTGTTTTTCTCATCTTTAAGAGTGTCAAGAAAATAGAACTCTTCGCCTTCTTTATTGTAAAGGACAGATTCTAGAGAGATATTAGCTAAGTAATGAAGAGTTTCGTATATTTTAGACATTTCTTTTGATTCTAAATTCAATTCTTTAATTATCTCTTGCTCATCTGGTGTCCTATTCAGTTTTTGCTCTAAATTTCCTTTCACAGTATAATATTCATTTAGTTTATAAATCCTGTCCCTTGAAACTTTCCCAGATTTCCTAAGCTCGTCAATTATAGCTCCCCTTATTCTTATAGTAGCATAAGCTTCAAATGGGACATTCTTTGATGTGTCAAATTTCTCAACAGCATCCATAAGTCCAATTATTCCAACACTCACTAAATCCTCATAATCAAGGGCATTGTCATTGATTTCGATCTTAGATACTATCTTGTTGACCAGAGGTATGTATTTAATTATCAAATCATCTTTACTGCTGGTATATGACTGAGACATTTTTTTACCCCTTAATCCTATTCTTCCTCATTAGAGTAAATACTTTCTTGATTATTTTTTCTCTTGTTTTATCAGTTACGTCAATAAATTCAACTCCATATGTATAGAGTGCCTTTTCTTTAATTATGTCTACTTGTCTGTGAACTACATTTCCTTTCAATGCAAATTGCTCTCCGTCTAGTTGAATATAAAGTACTATGTCCTCACCTTCTGAAAGCCTATGATCAGATTTGAATTTTATTCCTCCACCGCTAATATCAACCATTAAACCTTCTTTTAGATACTCCATTAATTTATTGCTTGAAAATCCGTTTAGATCTAAATTGTCCTTTCCAATCAGAAAGCTATGATCAGAAAACTTGATTTCTTTAGTATGGTGTACGCGCGCATATTGCCTTCTTTGTACTTTTTCTATATTTGTTATATTGCTAAGTATATATGTCGGAAATTCTAATTTTTTCCTTTCGGATACAATTGCATTGAAGGAAAAAGAATTGATTCCATCACTAGCCAGTCCACTAACTTTCTCACCTACTCTAATAAGTTTAAAATCTTTGCTATCTGATGTGCTTGTGACATAGATATTGTCATCTAAGATGTCATATATTAAACCTTTAAAAATGTCTCCATCTGCCAATGTTAGTTCCACGCTTGAATTAACAATTATTGGTATCATATAATCACCCAAAAATCCTATAAATTTTGTTTTTCAATTCTTTTACAGTCGATATATTATTCTTGTGCAAATTGTCATCGATTAATTTAGAACATATCATTTCTATGCTTTCTGATGCTAAAGAGTTCGGATATTTGATTACAAAGGGGTGTTGCTCCATTATTGCTTTGTTTACCCTTAAATCACTATATACATATCCAATGTTTTCAATATCTATGTTTAAAAAAGAATTTACAGTCATTAACAATTTATTGAATGTATCGTCACCAGTTGATCTATTGTCTATTTGATTGATTATGACCTTCACTTTGTCTTTAATGCTGTTATTCGATATTACTTTTATTACTCTATATGCATCTGTAAGTGCAGTAGGTTCAGGTGTAGTTATTAAAATTATTTCATCGGATAGAAGTGAAAAAGCAATTGATTGTTTTGTCATGCCCGCTCCATTGTCTATTATTAAAATGTCATAATTCCCAAATTCCAATAAATTGTCCAGTACCCATTTTTGTTTTTCTTTATCAAGTTTCTCCATTTCCAATAGATCAGACCCGCCAGATAGCAAATCAATTCCATAAGGGCTTTTTGTTATGACTTCATTAATGGTTTTATCTCCTCTAATTAAGTCAAACAAATTGTTTCTTACTGGTATCCCAAGTATTATATTTGCATTAGTCATCCCTACATCTGCATCTATTAAGAGAACTTTTTTCCCTTTTTGATTTAATTTTATCCCAAGGTTGACACTTAAATTAGTCTTACCAACACCACCTTTACCACTTAAAACAGAATATATCTTTATATTCTTACAAATATTATCTTTAGCAAAACCATTGTCAACCATTTTTCTTAAATTAGAGGCTTGGTCTATCATAAGATTAGGTCTCCTTCGCACAGCTCAAAAATAGTATCTATATTAACTTCCTTGATGTCATTAGGCACATCTTGACCATTACAGAGATATTGAATAGGTTTAGAGCTTTTGTTCAATATGTACCATAAATTCGATAGGTCTAGAGCTTCGTCTATCTTTGTAAGTATTATTGAATCATAGTTTAGCAAAATGTATCTTTCCAATATATTGTCTATAGCTTTTTTATCAGTAGTCATGCTTATTACTAAAAAAGTTTTATAGTCTAAGTAACATTTGTCAATAAATTTGCTTACTTCAGATAGTTTTTTATCATCATTCGGGCTCATTCCCAAAGTATCTATTAAAATTATATCGCAGTCCGTCATGCTCTTAAGTTTGCCTTCCATTTCTACAATATCGTTGGCAATCTCAAATGGTATATTTAGAATTCTTGCATATGTCCTTAATTGTTCAACTGCTCCTATTCTATAAGTGTCTATGGTTATCAGACCAACTTTATTTTTGTTGATTATAGTCTCTCTTGCAGCTATCTTTGCTATAGTTGTAGTTTTCCCAACTCCCGTTGGCCCAACTAAAATGTTAATTTTCGAAAGTTCCTTCTTGTCGTTAAATGTAGTGTCTTTTAAAAGAATTTCTAAAAATTGTTTTTTTTCATCAGTTGACAAATTTTCCGGAGTCTTGTCATGCAGTAAACAAAAGTGCTTTAGCTTTTCTTTTGCCAATTCATTATCTATGCTAAGTTTTATGTCATTTTTTTTCTTTGTATTTGTTATGATTTCACTTGCCTTGGTATCGTCATTTAACACTTGATTTTTTTCCTCTTCTAATGCAAAAGTTACTTCAATGTATTTCTTTTTAAACGGATTCAATTTAGCACCTTGTTTAATATTTCTTTGATCAACTAGGATAGCTTCTGACCCTAATTCATATCTTGCCCTCACAAATGCTTCTTTCATGTCTTTAACTATATATTTTTTAATAATCATATTTTATCCACCATTCCTACTGCTTCTATATCTATCTCGTTTGGTATCTCTGTTATAGAAATAACTGGCAAATTTGGAAAATTATATGATATCAGATTTCTAAAGGCAATTCTAATCTTAGGCGAAGTTAGAATAACTGGATCAATTCCTTTTATCTGACATTGTTCAACAGCCTTGTTCAAATTATCAAATATCTTGTTTATAATTTCAGGCTTTAAAATTGGTATTGAGCCAGACATTGTCTTTTGTGTGTTTTCACTAATTATTTCTTCTATGCTAGGATGAATTGTTATAACAGGAAGCTTTCCTTCGCTATTCAGATAGCTTTTTGTTATTGTTCTCTTGAGTGCTTGTCTTACCTGTTCCACAAGCATTTCTGTATCCTTAATCATTGGTGCGTTATCAGCTAGTGTCTCAAGTATGGTAACTAAATCTGTAATCGGCACATTTTCTTTTAGCAAACCTTGTAATACTTTTTGCACTTCGCCCAATGTCATTATATCAGGAATAAGTTCATCCACTACCACATCATATTTTTCTTTTACCATATCCAATAATTGTTTTACTTCTTGCCTGCCTAATAGTTCATGGCTATGACTCTTAATAACTTCTTTTAAATGAGTGACTAAAATTGTCGATGGCTCAACTATGGTATACCCCTCTAATTCTGCTTTGTCCTTCTGACTTTCATCTATCCAAATGGCATCAATTCCAAACGCCGGTTCTTTTGTGGATATTCCTTCGAGATTGAATTTTCCGTTTCCCGGATCGAGCACCATATACTTGTTTAGATATATTGTTCCTCTGGCAACTGTATTTCCCTTGATTTTAATGACATATTCATTAGGAGGTAATTGTAAATTGTCCCTAATTCTTATTGAATTTACTATTATACCTAGCTCATTAGAACATTGTCTCCTAATAGCTGTAATCTGATTTACTAAGTTTTCCTCCTTGCTTTCGTCCACTAATGGTATTAATCCATACCCTATTTCAAGCGCTATCGGTTCTACTTGCGAAACTTTTAAATCTTCTCGCTCTTCTTCTCTTTTAGTAGTTAATGTCATATTTTCCATATCTGTTGCAATGAGAACTTGTTCCTTTTCATTCTGCTTCAATAAATATCCAGCACTTCCAATCAAAAGTGCTACAACTAAAAATGGAATTGTTGGAAATGCAGGAACTAGCGATATTACTAGCAATACAATTGATGCCACCATCAAGACATCCGGTGTGGAAAAAATTTCTTTTGTCAAGCTCTTTCCAAATGTGTTTCCATCGTCAGACCTTGTGACTAGTATACCTGATGAGATTGAGATCAACAAGGCGGGTATTTGACTTACAAGCCCATCTCCTATGGTTAGTTTCCCAAATCTATCAATTGCTTCCATAGCGGATAAATCATGTTGTAGCGTGAAAATAAGTATTCCGCCTATTAAATTGATTACAGTTATGATTATACCGGCTATAGCATCTCCCTTAACAAATTTGCTAGCTCCATCCATCGCTCCATAAAAGTCAGCTTCTCTCTGTAAGCTTAGTCTTCTTTGTTTTGCAGTTTGCTCATCAATTAGTCCTGTGTTTAAATCGGCATCTATAGCCATCTGTTTACCGGGCATTGCATCCAATGTAAACCTTGCGGAGACTTCAGACACTCTACTCGCACCATTTGTAATAACCACCAACTGTACGATAACAATGATTACAAATATTACCGCTCCAACAATGTAGTTATTGCCAGTGACAAAATTTGCAAATGCATTAATTACATTGCCTGCATCCCCTTTACTGAGTATAAGTCTTGTAGAAGATATGTTTAATGACAATCTAAAAAGAGTAGTAATTAACAATAAAGTTGGGAAAGTTGAAAACTCTAAAACATTTTTAGTTGATAAAGTAAGTAAAAGTATGATTATTCCAATTGTAATATTTGAAACCAATAAAAAATCTAAAAGCAAACTTGGCATTGGTATGATTATTATCCCAATAATGCCGACTACTAAAAATCCAATGATTGCTTCTGTATATTTACTAAAAGTTTCTGAAACATTTTTAAATAGTGTTCTCATATCTATCCCTCAATTAAATTCTACCTTTTTTCTTTTTTTCTAAGTCATAAACATATGCTAAAACTTCTGCAACTAATTTATATAGCTCTACAGGTATATAATCCCCTACCTCAGCATCTTTATATATGGCTCTTGCTAATTCCTTATTTTCTATAATTGGTATTTTATTTTCTCTTGCTTTTTCCTTTATCTTTTGAGCCAAAAAATCTACTCCTTTAGCTACAACAACTGGTGCATTGTCTTCCTTTTCATCGTATTTAATTGCAACTGCAATATGCGTCGGGTTAGTAATAACAACATTTGATTTTTCAATTGCACTCATCATTCTGCTTAAAGCAATTTGCCTCTGTTTTTGAGAACGTGCTTGTTTTATTTGAGGATTTCCTTCCATCTCTTTGTACTCATCTTTAATTTCTTGCATAGTCATCTTTAAATTCTTTTTATAATCTCTCTTTTGAAATATGTAGTCAACTATGGCTATTCCCAACATGATAATTCCAATATTTATTACTAAGTCTACAACAAACTGCATTATAAAAGGAAAAAGTTTCTCTGTTCCAATGCTTCCTGCATTTAATATTTTTTTGAATGCGTTAGATAGATAATTGTATGCCAAAAATATGACTAAAATTAATTTTACTACATTTTTTGCTAAGCTAAAAACAGCTTTTTTTGAAAATATATTTTTAAATCCACTTATGGGATTTATTCTGTTAAAATCTGGTTTAAGAGGTTTTGTAGTGAACAACAACCCAGTTTGAACTATGTTTACTGCTACCCCTACAACAAGCCCTATAATTAAATATGGGAGTATTAATATGAGTAAATCAATTAAATTTGGCAAAAAAGTTGATATATTACTAGTTGTAATTTCTCTTCCAAAGTCCTCTCTTAAACTACTTTGAACAAATAATATGCTGTTTCTGAATAAACTCATAGCAAGAAAACTTGCTGTCATTGCAAAAACAATTAAACTTACAGCTGGAGCTAATTCAGAGCTCCTTGCTACTTGACCTTTCTTCTTTGCATCTTTAAGCCTTTTCGGGGTGGCTTCTTCTGTTTTTGATTCTTTATCTGCCATTTATTATCACCTGTTTATCGAACTTATCATATTCATAAAACCTTTAAAATAAGCTGGTATCTGACCTACAATCTCTCCGCTTCTACTTAAAACAAAAGAAATGGATACCAAAAAAACTACGAAACCAACTAAAGCTTTTACAGGCATGCCAAGCATAAACACATTAATCTGTGGAACAGTTCTTGAAATTATTCCCAGCACAGCATCTGATACAAGTAGGACAATTATCATTGGAGCAGCAAAGTTCAATGCAGTTTCAAATACGGTTCCAAATATCTTTACAACAGCTTCTACTTCTAATCCATCAAAAATGTATGTCCCTAAAGGGATTAGTCTAAAAGATTCAATAATACCGTTAATCATATAATGATGCATGTCCAGTAAAAAAAGTGCAGAAATAGCAATCCAATAATAAGCTTTCCCATAATTAGACACACTATTTCCTGTTATGGGATCATATACAGTAGCCATAGTAAACCCAACTTGGAAATCAATAAGTTGCCCTGCCATTTCACACGCTGTAAAGACTAAATTTGTTACATAACCCATCGCAAGTCCAATTAGCACCTCTTTTATAGCATATGTGAAAAAAACAAATAGGTTCGTAACTGGTATAAATTCTACGACTGATGAATAGGCGAATAATGTCAGAGCAGTAGATAATCCAATTTTCATGCTGTTTGGAAGTCCCTTTAAAGAAAATGCTGGACTTATGACAATGAACGATGTGATTCTCATCAAAATTAAAATGACTTTTTGCAATTGTATGCTCATGTCTTTACCCCTATATTATGTTTTGAATTAAAGCATAAAGACTATTCGTAAGTTCTAACACTCTATTTAACATAAAGTTGCCAAACAATACTATCGCTAACATGACTGCAATTAGTTTTGGAACGAAACTAAGAGTTTGTTCCTGTATTTGAGTTGTAGCCTGCAAAATACTTATAATCAATCCAACAACCATTGAGGTTAATAATACAGGTAGCGAAACTATTATTATAGTTAAAAAAGCGTTTTTAAGTACATCTAAAACTAAAGCTTGTGTCATTTATATCCCCCATCAGATAAAACTTTCAATTAAAGACTCTATTACTAAATACCATCCATCCACTAGTACAAATAGTAATAGTTTGAATGGCAAAGAAATAAGCACAGGCGGCAACATAAACATTCCCATTGACATAAGAATACTTGCAACTACCATATCGATTACAAGAAAAGGTATGTATATTATGAATCCTATGCTAAATGCAGTTCTCAACTCGCTTATCGCAAAAGCAGGAATAACCACACTTATTGGCAAATCCATAGGTTCATATACATTTTCACTGTTAGATGCCCTTAAAAATAGTGCTAAGTCTTTTTCTCTAGTCTGTTTGAGCATGAACTCTTTAAGTGGAACTTCAGCTCTTTGAATTGCTTCTTCTTGTGTTATCTCGTCTTTTATAAAAGGGTCATAGCTATCAGCCTTTATTGTTTGTATTGTTGGCTGCATTATAAAAAAGGTCAGAAATAATGCTAAACCGATCAAGACTTGATTTGGTGGTGTTTGTTGAGACCCAAGTCCACTTCTTAAAAACGACAGTGTAACAATGATTCTGGTGAAGGCTGTTGTCATGATAAGTATTGATGGAATTAATGTTAAAACTGTCATAAAAATCAAAAGTTTGACCGAGTCTACAGTTACATTTGCATCGTTGCCTATAGTAATATTGTCTAAACCTGTTGCATAAGTAAAATTTGGAAGTGCTATTATTAAAATTAATCCCAGTAATAAATATTTAAAATGTTTATTCACTTTTATACCTCTTAATAAATTTACTTATATCTATGCTGTTTTTGCGAAAATTGGCATTAGCTTTACTTTTAGATAAATATTCTTCCACTTCATCTTTTGATAGATCTTTTAATATGCTATTCTCTTTTTCGGTAAAACTCATTAGATAATAGTCGCCCATAATCTGAACTATTCCTATCGAAGAATGTGCGTCCACACTTGTCTTCTCTACAACTTTTATCATTCTGCCATTTTTATTTATTTTAGAATTTAAATACTTTAATGAGATATTTGCAATAATTATTACTAATATCAACAC
The DNA here is from genome assembly GCF_059568515.1 of Soehngenia saccharolytica DSM 12858. NCBI lineage: Bacteria > Bacillati > Bacillota > Tissierellia > Tissierellales > Tissierellaceae > Soehngenia > Soehngenia saccharolytica. The sequence goes on from NZ_JCANTN010000010.1 coordinate 22,821, forward strand.
AAAGATCATCTTGAAAAATGAAAGTAGCATCTGTATATCCATGGTTTTCCTCTTTCCTACTGGACAATAATATCGGTAATGTACAATTCTTTTATTATTGGCTCGCCAAATGTATTATTTAATTCTTCAATGATATCCTTCTTCAATGCATCAATGCCTTCATTGGTAGTCACTTCTTCATATTCGCGCTCTCTTAGATTGTCTAAAATAATATCTCTAATTTTGCTCGTATTTATCATCAGCATCTCAGTCTTTGAGCTATCAGTATACATAAGACTAATTTTTACCTTCAGGTAGCTTCTCATATTTGCAGGAGATTTTAAATTGACTACAAATTCATCCAGACTCATTGTCAATTGTTCTTCTTTATCGAAAGATTTCATGATGTCAGCTATTGTTGTATCTGTGACTTTAAGGTAAATAAAAGCACCTAGAAATAGCACTGCAATTATTAGAACTATTATAATTATCAACTTTAATTTTGATTTCTTCTTTTTTACTTCTTTTGTTGTCTCTGTCATTTTATCTACTCCTCAAATACTATTAAAAGATTTACTCTTCTATTTTTCGCTCTGTTTTCAGGCGTATCATTTGGCGCTATTGGCGAATATTCTCCATATCCTCTAGCTGAAAGTCTTTTTGGATCTATGTTTTTTTGCTCTGTTAAATACCTTAAAACTGAAACAGCTCTAGCAGTTGAGAGCTCCCAATTTGTTGGATAAAGGTAAGTATTTGATGGAACATTGTCTGTATGCCCCTCTACAACTATTTTATTATCAAAATCATTCAGCAGCCCTTCTAACTTGTCTAATAATTCAACCCCTGAATCTTTAAGTCTAGCGCTTCCTGATTCAAATAAAATCGCATCTTTTATTTCTACAAAGACTCCTTCAGACTGCATTCTAACAGACACTTCAGCTTGTAAGTCAGTTTTGACTAAATAATCAACAACTTTATTGTACATATTTACTATATTAGGTGAAATAGGCTCATTCAACATTGATTCGTCTTCTACTATATCCTCTCCTTCGACTTCATCATCTTCTGTTATGGGTGGTAATGCATTATCATCTGTTCCATTATTGTCAAATATATAATCACTGCCCTTTCCTGAAAGCGCAGCTTGTAACGAATAAGCAATATTTTTAAATTTTTGCGCATCTATATTTGACATTGAATACAGCAATATAAAAAACGTCAGTAATAACGACATAAGATCAGAATAAGTAGTTAACCAGGATGGAGAGCCACCAGCTTCATCTTTTTTGCCTAATTTTTTTCTAGCCATTGTTTATCGCCTCATTCGACCTATCGTCTCCAGGAAGTTTATTAGCTTTATTCTTTGAATCTCTTTGTTCCCTAGGAGCTAGATACAATACTAATTTTTCTTCAAGCAATCTAGGATTTGTTCCTGCCTGAATTTCCAAAACCCCTTCTATTATCATCTCTGCAGTAAAAAGCTCTTCTTCTGTCTGAACTTTTAAATTTGATGCTATAGGTATAAAAACCAAGTTCGCCATTAAAGAACCATAAAAAGTAGTTACAAGCGCTGTAGCCATACCAGCACCAATTTTGCTTGGATCGTCTAGTTGAGCAAGCATTATAATAAGCCCAATTAAAGTTCCTAACATCCCAAACGCTGGCGCCAATTCGCCCCACTTTAAAAACACCGCTTGGCCTGTAGAGTGTCTTCTTTCTATTGTTTCCGCTTTTAATTCTAATATATCCCTTATGCTATCTGGCTCTACTCCATCAATTACAAGTTGAAGACCTGAAACTAAAAATGGATTGTTGATTTTATCCAATTCATCTTCTAGCGCAAGTAGTCCATCTTTTCTTGCTTTTCTTGATAACTCGGCAAATAAACTTACAAGCTCCATTCTTTCATTCCCGGGTGAGCTCAAAAGCATTTTTAAAACATTTGGTATGTTTTTTAATGTTTTAAAAGGAAAGCTTATTAAAAGAGCACTAAAAGATCCAAAAATTGTAATTATAATAGATGGAATGTCAATAAAGTTATTTAGGTTCCCGCTCAGCAGGATCGACCATATTATCAGAGCCATCCCAGCTATCAAGCCTATCGTTGGTACTAGATTCTTCTTCATAAGTAACCTCCACTAATTTTGAAAATATATTTCGCTTGTATTCTACTATTTTGTTCACTATTTGCTCTGGATCTTCGCTCACTCTTAATATTTTGCCGTCCACAAGCGTTACTATGGTATCAGTCGCCGCTTCTATTTTGTAAATCAAATCGCAATTTAAATAAAAAGGATTTCCGTTGATTGTTGTTAATCTAATCATATTCTCCTCCAGTTTGCATCTTAGGCTTTAAAGCCTAAGATGCGATAATTATTCAACTATTATCTCTTTAAATTTATTAGCTCCTGAAGCATTTCGTCAGAGGTTGTGATGCTTCTTGAATTCGCTTGATATGCTCTACTAGCAATAATCATTTCTGTAAATTCATTAGCTAAATCGACATTTGACATTTCAAGAAATCCTTGTCTGATTACTCCCAATCCCTTTTTACCAGCACTTCCAGCTTCTGGCAAACCAGAGTTGTTAGAAGCAACATAATTGTTGTTTCCAATTTTTTCTAAGCCTTCTGGGTTTTTAAATCCAACTACTCCTATACGACCAAGCCGATAAGGTTTACCATCGCTGTATACACCGTCAATATTACCTGATCCATCAATAGAGTAGCTTTCCAAGTCAAGTGTGTTTGCACCCACTTTTAGTTTTTCAGGTATGACCATTGGTTTTAGTTTACTCAAATCATTAGTTCCATTTGGTTCATCAATAGTAGGTGTTGCTGGATCATCTGGATAATTATGAACATTTGTAGTGTTATCCTTTGTCATACCTGTTATTATATATCCTAACACTCTTTCTCCATTAGAATTTACTAGATTTCCTTCGTAATCTGTGAAAAATGCCCCATCTCTGGTATAATACTTTGTATTTCCAGTACTATCAGGCGATACTGCAAAAAATCCTTCTCCCTCAATGGCAAAATCTAATCCCCTATTTGTTGGTTGCAATGCTCCGTCTGTCATCATCATATCAATTGCTCCAACTTTAACACCTAGTCCAACTTGCTTGCCATTTATACCACCTAATCCATTCGTCGAAGGACTTTGAGCATTTGCCATAGTTTGGCTTAACATATCTTGAAATCTTACTCTGCTTGATTTATATGCAGTAGTATTTACATTTGCTATGTTGTTTGCTATAACGTCCATCTTAGTTTGAAAGCCTTTCATTCCATTTACACCTGAATATAATGACCTTAACATTTATATATCCTCCTTTGAATTGTTCGCTTCAGTCAGTCAGCGAATCTATGGCTCCCATAAGGTCCAGCCATTATTTTACAATCATTGTACTATCTATGTTGGTTACAATTGAAACTTCAGAATTGTTCATAGAAGTAATTATTGTTCTATTTGTAATACTTGCTATGAAAGCCAAGTCTTTGTAAAGAATCAAACTTTCTTTTGCCCCTTTTTCTTCTAATTCATTTATAGCAGTGTTTAAGTTTTCAATGTCTTTGTTGTTTAATCTGATTCCTCTTTCGTTCATCCTTTGAATAGCATGATTTGATATGCTTACTTCTTTTTTTTCTGCTATTGCTTCATTTAGTATTGCTTTAAAAGAAGAATTAGTTGAATCTGTCTTTTTGGTTTTATTTAAATCATTCTGTATCTGTAAGTTGTTTTGAATTCTTATGTCCATTTTTACACCTCGCCTGATACTTCTATTAATAATCCTATAGGATAGTCTGTATCATTTATTTGTAAATAGACATTGTTATTTGCAAACTTTACTTTGTCTACAACTCCGACTATATCTCCTTCTTCAGAGTAGATTTTAACTTCTTTGCCTACAAGTCTTGCTTGGTTTAGCATGTTAACTTGATTTATTGATTCATATATTTGTGTTAGTTGCTCAAGCATGGTAAATTGTGCCATTTGAGTTAAATAATCTGTTTTGCTTCCTCCTTCGCTGTCGCCTCCAGATGCATTTTGATTTTTAATTTCAGCTGCCATGATTTTCAAAAAATCATCGATAGACAAAGATTTTTTATTAATCTCAGTTGTATTAGCTGTAGTATTGTCGATTCCTCTGACTTCCACATTGCCACCTCCTATGCAAGAATATTTACTCCTACAACGTTGTTATCATTAAATTGCGGGAATTTTAATGCTTGAATGTCTTCATTGCTATTCTTATTCCAATAATGTTTGTTTTGCCTGTTGCTGTCGCTAGCATTTGAATTCTGGTTGAAATTTGATTGATTTTTTGCAAACTCAAAATTTAAACTGTCATTTACAACTTTTACTTCAAATTTTGAAATGGTAATATTTTGTTTCATCAAGCTGATTGATAGTTCGTCAATCTTATTGAGAATTGCATTTTTTGTGCTTTCGCTTTGAACCATCATTATAGCTTTTAAATCTCCATTTTCTACTTTTAAGTCAATGCTTAGTTGTCCTAAATTGTCTGGTTTAAGTCTAATATTTATAGAAGCTATATCTCCATCTGTTTTAGGCTTCTGTATGTCAATTATTGCATTTTTTATTGACTCTAAATTTTTTATTTCTGAATTTAAACTCCTAACATTGTTATCAAATCTAGATGTAGAAATGTTATCAAAGCTTTTTTGGATTTGTAAATCCAATTTTGTCATATTGTCGACTTTATCTTTTGTAGTTTTGACTTCTTCATTAAACTGCATCCTTGAATCAGTTGTATTTTGGCTATCTTTTTCGAGGAGTTTGCTTGGATTTTTTATCTCTTCTCCTAAAGATTGAGTGTTTAACAAGGTGCTGTCTTTCGAATTATTCTCATTAAAAGAATTTTTACCGATTTTTATGCTTTCTTTGTCTGTCTTGCTTATTTTATCAGTTTTATCATCTAGCGTTACTTTATTAATCGCGTCATCTTCAATGACTAATCTACCTATAGGCATCGTTTTTTCTAGATTCTCATTGGATGCTTCTGCGCTATTTGCTATTGATAGAATATTTTCTAAATCATATGTTCCAGACTTATTCACCTTAATATTGTCTTCTTCTGATAATAGTTTTTCTTTTAGTTGAGATGCATTTATATCTAATGAATTGTCCCTTAAAGGGATTAGATTCAAGTTGCTAATTAAAGGTAACATGTTTGTTATATTATCCAAATCATCTAAATCTTTCTCTAGAGAATCTATCTCCTCAGGTTTCAAGCTATGACTTTGAGAATTTAAATCTTTGTCTGATTCTTCAATGTTTTTATTTTCGAGCATAAATGTTTTTAATGTTGATTTAAAATCATCTGATGTGTTTTCACTATCACTCCTTGCTACAGTAGTTTTTTGATTAAAATTTATTTTGCTTACTTCCACTTTCTCACCCCCTTCAAAATTTAATTATCTAAAAATTAATTTTTAGTTCGTTTAAATTTCATCACAGAGATATCGTCGAGTTCTTTTTGTTCTTTTAAATTCCTTTTATAAACAAACTGGGAATAATCCTTTTCTTTTAATTTATCCATTATTTTTCTGTCTGTTTGAGCTTTCTTAAGTTCATTCCTTTTTTCTTCCAATGATTTTCTCTTTTCGGTTAAGAGCAGCTTTTGCATTTTGATATTCTCCTCTAAAAGCTCTCTATATAGTTGCAATTGCAATAGCTCATTTACATTTTGAACACTGCATATTTTTTCATTTATGCTTTTTAGCTCCAAATTTAACTTTGCTATCTCAGTTTCCATTTGAGAAATTTCATATCTGATTTTAGCAAATTCCTCTGCTTTCTGTTTTTCAATTTCTTCCCTGTAATCTAAAACTTTTTCCATATAAAAACTGTATTCTTCCACATTAAGACCCTCTAACAATTAGTATTCTAAACTATTTTCTAGTAATTCAAGAGTTTCATCAAATGTATAACTCTCGTCTATATTTTGCTTCAAAAATGAATTTATTTTAGGATTTAGAGCGATCGCTCTATCTATATTTATATTGCTGCCACTTACATATGCTCCAATATTTATCAAATCTTCAGCTTCTTTATAAATAGCTACATTTTCTTTTAACTCTCCAGCAAGAGCGTAATGCTTTTCTGTAACTATTTCTTTCATCACTCTGCTAATGCTATTTTGAATATCAATTGATGGAAAATGATTCTTTGAAGCTATTTCTCGTGATAGTATGATGTGCCCATCTAATATACCTCTTACTGCATCAGCAATAGGATCGTTCATATCATCACCTTCTACGAGGACAGTATAAAATGCTGTTATTGAACCTTCTTTGCTCATTCCACTTCGCTCTAAAAGTTTAGGTAACAATGCAAATACTGATGGTGTATATCCTTTAGTCGATGGAGGTTCTCCTGTAGCGAGGCCTATTTCTCTTTGTGCCATTGCAAATCTTGTTACAGAGTCCATCATCAACATAACTTTTTTGCCTTGATCTCTAAAGTATTCAGCTATCGCTGTTGCTACAAAAGCACCTTTAAGTCTGACAAGAGGCGGCTGATCAGAAGTTGCACAAACCACTACACTTTTTTTATAGCCCTCTGTTCCTAAGTCCTTTTGTATGAATTCAAGAACCTCTCTACCTCTTTCTCCAATCAAGCCAATTACATTAACATCAGCTTCGCAATACCTAGCTATCATTCCTAATAAAGTGCTCTTGCCGACTCCACTGCCCGAAAATATGCCTACTCTCTGCCCTTCACCACAAGTCAATATTCCATCTATTGCTTTAACTCCAGTACTCATTATGGTAGAAATCCTTCTTCTGTCAAAAGGATTGGGTGGTTCTCTATCAACATTGTAAAATTCACCGTTTACTTTTAATTTTCGATCTAGTGGCCTTCCAAGTCCATCAATAGTATGCCCTAATAAGTCATCACTTATTTTAATGTTTAATCTTTTCCCAGTAGGTTTAACTAAACATCCTGGTCCAATCCCACTCGTTTCATCTAAAGGCATGAGCAATACACAATCATCTTTAAACCCAACAACTTCTGCAAGCACAATGGCTTTTGTTGATCTTATTATAATTTCACAAACTTCTCCAATAAAAGCCTCTATGCCTTCTACCTTGATTATTAACCCTATGACTTCAGTAACTTTTCCCATTATTAAGTAATGCTGTTTATCTTTAACTTTTCTATTCAAATTGTCAAAATCCATTTTCATATTCTAATCACCTGAATTAATTAAGTCGTTGACAATTGAGAGTATTTGATTTCTAAACTGCGCATCAATGATTTTATTGCCAGACTCTATGATACAGCCGTTGTTTTCAATGTCTGAATCTTTCAAAATTATGAAATTCAACTGTTTATGTCTTTCTTTTAATTTTGGCAAATTCTTTTTTAATAGTTCATATTTACTTGGATTAACAGTTATTATTACATTTGTTTCACTTTCTATTTCTTCAATTATTGGATAAATTACATTTAAGATATTCTCGTCAGAAGTATCAATGGCAATATTAGCTATTTTTTCTGCAATTGTGGCTGCTAAATTAATTATTTCTTCTTTGAAATTTAAAAGAAACTCCTCTCTTTCTTTTTCAGCACTTTTTAAAAGGTTAACTGCGCTTAATTTAATGCTCCCAGATTCTTTAATTGCTTTTTCTTGTCCCTCAATATAGCCTTGTTGAAAGCCTTTATTATAGCCCTCTTGTACAGCGTTTCTTTTAATATTCTCTATCTCTTCACTTGTTTTTTTTAAAATATAGTCTCTTTCAGCTTCTGCTTCCTCTATTATCCTTTGTTTTATAGAAATAGCTTCTTTTAATTCATCATCCTGTTGTTCTTTAATTTCATTAACATCCAAGTTTTCTTTATTTGTATCGATATCTATTTTTTTCATGTTCACTTCTTTTACTTCAACTGTATCGTAATCCAACTTAACTTCATGTTTTTTTATGACTCTATACGATGATTCCATCTTGATCTCCTCTTGCAATAACAACTTCACCAGCTTCTTCAAGCCGTCTTATTATATTGACAATTTTTCTTTGAGCTTCTTCGACTGTCGATAACCTTACTGGACCCATAAACTGGATATCCTCTTTTAACATTTCCGCGGCTCTTTGAGAGATATTTGCAAAAACAATGCTCGTGACTTTTTCTGATGCGCCCTTTAATGCCAGTGCTAAATCTTCATTGCTTACTTCTCTCAAAATTCTTTGGATAGAGTTCTTGTCTAAGTTTACTATATCCTCAAATACAAACAGGCTAGACTTGACAGCCTCTGCTAATTCTGGTTCTTCTACTTCCAATGAAGAAATTATGTTTTTCTCTGTATTTCTATCAACAGAATTTAAAATCTCCACTAATGTCTTTACTCCACCAATAGTTTCTTGTTCATTGTCTATAAGTCCCGAGAATTTTTCTTCCATAACTTTCTCAATTCTCTTAATTACTTGCGGAGAAGTTCTATTTATTGTCGCTATTCTTTGTGCAATATCTGCTTGTAAATCAACTGGAAATTGAGATAATACTGTTGCTGCTTTGTCAGGTTGCATATAACATAAAATTAAAGCTGTAGTTTGTGGATGCTCGTTTATTAATAGATTTGTCAACTGTTGTGGATCTGCACGTCTTGCTATTGAAAATGGTTTTTCAATCTGTTTATATTGATATAAAACATCTATTACTTCCTTAGCTTTTTGAACTCCTAAGGCTTTCGTCAAAAGATTTTTAGCGTAGTCTATACCTCCATCCAGCACAAATTTTCTAGCAGATGCCATATCTATGAATTCATCGATAACTTTGTCTCTTTCTCCTGGCTCTACATAATCAATATTTGCTATCTCGTAAGTTACTTGTTGTATCATATTGTCTGGTAATAGCTTCAATACCTGAGATGACACTTCAGGTCCTAGAGATATAAGAAATATAGCTGCTTTTGTTGTTCCCTTCCTAGGATTTTTCATCTACCATCTACTCCCTTAACCATGCTTTAATCAGTTCTGCCGCTAATTCAGGATTCTCTTTTGCATAATTTTGCGCCATTTTACCTCTATTGTCATCTGGCACTTCTATCTTTTCCTTGAATTCATTTTCTTGCATTACTTTTATTGTGTCCTCAACAGTTACCCCATTTGTTAGCTTTTCTTGGAATTCTTTGTCTTCTTTTCTATTTCTTCTACTAATCATAATAACAATCCCAACAATAAATATAAGCGCTCCAGCTCCTATTCCTATGACAAGAGGCAAGTTATCCTTAATGAAACCATTGCTAATATTTTCTTCAGCAGGGATATCCTCGCTTAAATCTTTATTAAACTCAATTCCAACCACATTTATTAAATCTCCACGCTCGCCATTAAATCCAATTGCCGTTGCAATAATATTCTGTATATTTGAAATATTAGCTTGGCTTAACTGTCCATCGTATATAACAGATGTACTAATCTTGTTTATTTTCCCAGGTGCTCTTATAATAGATGTGGTTTCTGTAGTCAATTCATTATTTGTAACTTTTGAATAAGTTGAGTTTTCACCATCTACACCTTGAACTACATTGCTTATATTGTCATTTATATTTCCACCTGTGGCATTTTGAATATCTATGTTGTTTCCGCTTACATCTACTTGCTCACTTCTTACAACCGGATTTCGGTATTCTATTATAGTGCTTTCTGAAGAATCAAAATCCAAGTCGGCAAAAACTGATACTTTTATTTTATTAGCTCCAAATGCGCTGCCAAGTAGAGAATTAAGCTTATTTTCTAATTCTTTCTCAAATTGCCTCCTTATTTCTTGTTGTTTGCTGATTAAATTTGATGTCCCAATGCTAGTTCCATCATCGGCTAAAAATGAACTTAGCAATACGCCTGATGAATCGATAACTTGAATGTTTTCTATTGGAATATTATCAACTGCGCCAGATACTAATGCCGCTATTCCTCTAATCATTTCCTCGGTGACTTTTTTAGTCGGCTTAACATCAATTATAATAGAAGCAGAACCTTCCTTTTCTTCAGCTTCAAAAATAGTTTTTTGAGGTAAAACCAAGTGTACTTTTGCATTGCTTATAGCATCCAATGACATTATGCTTCTTTGCAGTTCTCCAGTAACTGCTCTTTGATACATTATCTGCCTGTCCTCTTCAGTCATCATCATGCTAGTGCTGTCAAATATCTCAAATCCGATCGAATTCTCTGGCAGCATGCCATTCATTGCCAAATCCATTCTATATGTGTCTATATAATCCTCATCTATCAATATAGTTGATCCACCATCTGCGACTTTGTATTTTATATTTTTTGACTTAAGGTCATTTACAATGGCACCTGCATCATCTAGTTCCATGTTTGTAAATAAAATCTGATAAGTAACTTTGTTGGTAAAATAAGTCAACCCAATTACAACAGCAGCAATAATTATAATTGTTGCTAACATTCTGTTTTTCTTTTTTTTGTCAATCTTTTCCCATCCGCTTTTGACATTGCTAAATGCTGATTTTACACCGTCCATTTAAAGCTTCTCCTTTAACTTATAGTTGCATATTATTGAGTTCTTTATAAGCTTCTACAACTTTATTTCTAATCTGAACTGCTAACTCAAGAGAGAGCCTTGCCTCTTCCGTTGCTATCATGACTTGGTGTAAATCTACATTTTCTCCACTTATAAGGTCATTTATGTAATTGTCAGCCTCCACTTGCTTATTGTTTAATTTTTCTAGTTGTTCATTCATTATATCTTTGAAATCAACCCCTGTTTCGTTGTTTAGCTTTGTATTTACAGGTTTAATGCTTGATAATCCTACCTTATTTATTTCCATGATACTCCTCCTTAACCTTTCGAGATATCTAAAGCTTTTTTTAGAATTGCTTTATTTGCATTTAAACAGGTCACATTTGCTTCATATGCTCTTTGAGTGTTTATCAAAGCAACCATTTCATCGACCATATTTACATTCGGCATCTGAACATATCCATTTTCATCAGCATCTGGGTGTGTTGGGTCATAGACAAGTCTTAGTTCGCTTTGGTCTTCTTCTATACCGTCTACTTTAACACCACTGCTAACTTTTTTTGCTGTGCCAGTAGTCCTATTGATTTCTTTTTCTAGGTTTTCGCTAAATGTGACTACTTTTCTCCTATACGCTTCTCCATTTTCAGTCCGAGTAGTATTTATATTTGCAATATTAGTAGAAATAATATCCATTTTTAGTCTTTCCAATGACAATCCACTTGCATTTATCTGCATTGACTTAAATATGCTCATATCTTATTCCCCTTTACCTGTTTATTACATAATTCAAACTAGATAATTTTGCATTTATTATCTGAGTAAGCGCACTGTAATAGATTTCATTCGCGGCTAGTTCTGTCATCTCTAGGTCAATATCAACATTGTTGCCATTGTCGTTATACATTGTGTTTGTTCTTTTTTTAACAATCGGTTCCACATCACTCGCCTTGCTGGCACCGAAATGAAGTCCATCTGTCTTAATTAAACTAACTCCTTTAATCGCTTTTTGAAGGTGTTCTTCAAATTCAACTTTATTTACTTTATAATTTGGGGTATTAGCATTGGCGATGTTGCTTGATATGGTTTTCTGTCTGAGAGAAGAAACATCTAATCCTTTTTTGATAAGTTGGTAACTAATATCACTCATTTTTATCCTCCCCATCCTAGGTTAATTTTAGGTACAAAAAAACTTTTTTCTTCGATAACTGGCTGCCTCATACAAAGGCCCTATAGCTTTGCGACCCTACCTTGCGATAGGTGTGCCATTTCGAAAAAAAGTTGTACTCCATCCCATGTTACAATTATGTTGTTTTTGGTACAATTGTGTTACAAATTTACTGTAATAATATCACGGTATGCACAAAAAAGCAACATAAAAATAAAAAAAGCCAAGTTTTTACCTTGGCATTACAATATATCTTTGTCAATAAATACTGTGTCATCTACTTGTGTTATATAGTTCTTCAAAACCTTGTCCTTCAGATTCAACTGCTTGTTTTCTTCAAGAAGCAAATCTCTGCTAGAATTCAACGAAGAAATAAAATCCCGTAACTGCTCAATGGCTTCTATAAGTTTCTTTTCATAAAGTGAACTATCAACGTTTTCGATTGTATTATTTTGTCTAATTTCTTCCAATATTTCGTTGTTTTTTTCAGCTAAGTCTATGGCTGATTCAATATTTCCATCCCAATTATTTAAATTCTCGATAATTTTTTCCAATAATTTTATTCTATTATCCTTGTCAATCATAACTGAGCCCACGCATCTCTAAGCTCTTCCAAAAACCTCTTAACTTCTCTAATGGCGTCAATGTCTTTATCGATGTTTGCTCTCACGAGCCTAAAATAAAGATAATCATACAACTTGTACAAATCTTCTGCAATCTTTCCGCCCTGTTCAAAATTTAAAGTGTTCATGAATTCAATTAGAATATCTTGGGATTTTTTTATACATTCGTTGGTTTTTTCTATATTTTTCTCATTAATAGCTATTTCTGCTAATTTAAGATTTTTTATAGCTCCATCATATAGCATTACAACCAACTTTGTTTTTGAAGCTGTATACACTTCGTTTTCCTTATATGCATTATATGCTTGAGCTTGATTCATAATAACACCCCACTAAACTATTTACTAGTGCTAAAAGCACTCAGCTGTGTTGTAAGCCAGTTCATCTGATCTTCAGCCTGCATCATTGCTGTATCTAATTTTGAAAACATATTTGTATAGTACTCTTGTTTTTTCTCCATTCTCTTGTTAAAAACTTCAATTTGCCTATTTATATCTTTTAGAGATCTTTCAAAGCTCTCAGTCTTATTTTTTACAACCCCGTTTGATTTGGATATATATGAATCAATATAGTTGTTTAATTTAGGAGCGAATCCAACTTTACTGCCATTTAATTCTGAAGAAAAGAAATTAATAACATTCTCTGGATTTTGGCTTAAATTATCCAATAATTTAGATTGATCAAATTTCAATACTCCTGATTTATCTGTAGTTGAAATGCCAAGTTGAGATATATCTTTAATTGTAGTATTTGGGTTCTGAATTGAAGATGTTACCATCCTCCTAAGTGTTGAATGAAGCATTTGTAGGGATGAATCGCCCGCAAGTACTCCTCTTGAATTTGCAACTTCAGGATTTCCTGCTGCTATTTTTTCTTCGATAAACTGCATGGTAGAATTGTATTGATCTATAAAATCTTTTACCGCACTGGCAATTTTATCGTTGTCATTTGTAATATTTATTGTTTCATATTCAGAAGAACTTTGATGCATCTTCTTTAAATTAATTGTTACATTTTCAATAACATCTGTTATTTCGTTTGTTGATCTTTCAACTTCAATTCCATTTACAGTAAATTTAGCATTAGTACCTTGATTTACTATTTTTTCTGTGCCCAGCTTTAGAGCTTCTAACAATTCTTCGGCTCCAAACACTTCAATATTTCTGTTCCCCGTTTTTACATCGCTTAATATAATTCTTCCATCTATAATGCTCGAACTAATTCCTGTTGTATTTGTATTCAAATTGATCTCGTTAGTTATAGTCTTTAAGCTGTAGCCATCTTTAATTTCTATTTCCTTTTCAATTCCTTCATGATTTTTCAAAGTAATTATTCCATTTAAATGAAGCTCATCAGTAATTTTTTGTCCTTCAGCTAATACTTTGCCTCCAATTATATTTGTAGATGTTGCTAAAGAAGCTACATTGATCTTGTAACTGCCTGCTATTGCTTTGCTATTTGGGCTCATAGTCACAATATTATCATTAGTTGATAACGACTTTTTAGAAGTAAATGTATTTGCATCTTGCAATACCTTTAATTTTTCAAAAAGTGAATTTAGTCTTGTATTAATGTCTTTCCAAGCATTTTGCTTGTTTGTTATTGTGGTTTTCTTGTCAGTTAATTTAGTCAATGGAATTCTTTCTGCTTCCATAAGTTTATCGATCGACGTTTGATCTATTCCCGAATATGTTCCTAGAAAATTTATGCTAGATGCCACTCTCATCAACCCCTTTCATCTACAAGTATCCCAACTAGATCCCAAATGCTAGCTACCAAGTCAAGTATTTTTTCTGGTGGAATCTCTTTGATTACTTTATCCGACTCGTTATCCACAAGTTTTACCATTATTCTCCCTGTTCTTTCATGAACTTTAAATTCAAAATGATCGCTATCTTTAAACAAATACTTATTAGCTTCGTCAACCGCTTCAAAAAGTTTTTTTGGATCATACGCTCTAGTATTATCTAGATTTGCTTCGATTTCAGTTTTTATTTTTATTTCTTTGTTAAATGATGTACTGTCAATTGTGCTAGTTCCCTTTTTTATGCTATCTTTGTCGCTTATTCTTTCAGTTTTTACAATTTCATTTGGCTTCATTACTTGTTTTATTGGATTTACCATAAGAATCACTCCGATTTAAAATTATCTATTAGTAATTCATTCAAATCTAAATCAATTTCCAATGATTTTTTGTTCTCGTTTGCTATTTCTTCATATACTTCTTTCCTCAAAATATTAATTTGTCTTGGAGCCTCGATGCCAATTTTAACTCTGTTTTCCTGTACATCTAATATTTTAATCTCTATGTTGTTCCCTATTACAATTCCTTCTCCAATTTTTCTGTTTAGTACTAGCATCACTCACCAGCTCCCTTAACCATTAACTTATGCTTTGTTGAATAGGAAGTATAAGTCAATACATATTGCTTGCCTATTTTAGATTTAATATTTATAATCACAGGAGCTAGTAGATTCGCAGTACTCTCTTCTAAATTTTTACCTAATGTTACTATTGAATAGACCTCTAAAGTGTTTTCAATTTGTGGATTTAAGTCAATAGTATCAAGTTCTTTATCAGGTATATCTATCTCATAGTCTTCAAAAAAATCCCAAGGATTTATCAATATAAAAGAAACATTTGCATTGTCAACATCCTGTAGAAATTTAAATAGGGAATTGCCTGGAAAGTCTATTAACACAAACCGATTGCTATTCTCGAACCCTAATATTCCATTCGGAAAGTTTATAATGTACTCATTTTCAATTTCTAATTCGCCTAGATATTTAGTTCCAATTTTTAATTTTTCCATTTTTATTCACCTTAAATAATCAAGTAAACTTGGTTGTAATATTTTTGCTCCAATCGACAATGAAGCTAGGTATACGGAATTGAGAGTGTTCGCTTCTGTATATTTTTGCGCTAAGTCTATGTCTTCTCTTTGTGATAAAAGATTCTTCAAATTCAAGTTTTCTGTTTCATTTCTCTCTTTGGCTGCATCCAGCCTATTTGAAATGGAACCTATTTTAGACCTGAAGCTTAATAAATTGTCTATATGTTTGTCTAAATCGCCAAGAAGATTGCCTGATAGAGATTCGGTTTCTCCATTTTCTAAAGCATTTACAATGTTTTTTAACAGGCTTCCCAACTGTTGTTCATCAGGCTGCCCCTTATTGATAGTAGTAAATTCTTCTCCATTGACTGCTAAATCCACTTCAACTCCAGTTGAGATTTCCCTCTTTATGTTATTATTGTTCCCTTGATATGTCAAAGCATTATCGAATGGTTTGTCTGTTGTCTTTGTCCCCGAGAAGATATACCTGCCGTCAAAATTTGTATTCAATACGTCTGCTAATTCCCCAATTTTTACTTTTACCTCTTCTGTTATCGCATTTCTATCATCATTGGATAAAGTTCCATTGGCTCCATATATAATTAGCTCTCTAATCCTTTGAATGGTTGAGGTTGCTCCTTGCAAAGCGCCGTCTTGTGTGTCTACCCAGCCTATGCTATCATTGATAGTCGCATTGTATTGCTCATTAGTAGATATAGTGTTTCTTAAATCCATTATCTTAGAAACCAATAGGGGATCTTCAGAAGGTCTTGTGACTACTTTGCCTGAAGATAGCTGGTTTTGAAGTTTTTGCATGGACTCTAAATTTTTATTTAAATTTCTCAAATAATTAGTTGTTAAGGTAGAATTTGTTATTCTCAATTATTACACCCCAGTCCTGTTAATAAGCACATCAAGCATATCATTTAACACAGATATTACTTTGGCGTTAGCTTCGTATGCCTTTTGATATTTTAAGACATTCGTTACTTCTTCGTCTATCGATACTCCCGAAGTCGACTCTCTTTTTAGTACGAGTTGATTTAACAACACCTCTTGATTTGAAACTATATTATCTGATTGCTGTTTGGATATGCCAACTCTAGTAACTATATCGTTGTATTTGCTAGGTATTGTTGAGCCATCTGTAAGTATTTTATTCCTTAATTTTGATATGTCTAAAGCTCTTTCTCCATCGCCCTTTTCTGGAGTATACCCTGGTGCAATTAATGAATTGTTCTTGTCAATAGCCGGATTAATCTTAATGGTTTTAGCTGAATCGAAATAATCAAATATGTCATTGCCTGTATTATGAATAGCATTAACTTTAGTAGCCATCAAATTTGCAAAATCATCAAGTTGCTTTTCAACATCTACTAATACATCTATGCTCTCTAAGTATCCCTTTATCTTTCCACTTGGTACTACTGTTATGATGTCAGCCCCAATCAATATATTCCCATCAGAATTTTTATCTAGTTTATTCTTGTTGTTTTCAACTAAAACTACTTTTCCATCTATGTCAATTTTTGCCCTGCCGAATTCGTCGTAATTAACGTTTACCTTAGCTATACCTGATAGATCTTTTAATAATAGATCTCTTTGGTCAAGTAAATCGTTTGGCACTTCACCTTTGACAGATATATTAAATATCTGCTTATTTAAAGCATCTATTTTTTCAACTGTAGAATTGAAATCCAAAATATTCTTTTCTATTTGATCATTTGTCTCTATTTTCAATGATTCTATTTGGTTGGCTATGTGGTTTATTGTTTCGACAAGTGCTTTTGATTTTTCAACAACAATTGTCTTAGCGCTTAAGCTTTCTGGATTTTTACTTAGTTCTTGCCATGCATTAAACATTTCATTTAAATTAAAATTTATGCCTGTTGTTGAAGGTTCGTTTAAAATTATCTCTAGTTGATCTAATGTTTGTGATTTGACATTGTATTGTTCATATGCGCTATTTTCATTTCTTATTTGTTTATTGACATAATCATCCACCATTCTAACAACGCTTTCCATTTTTACACCTGTTCCTAGTTGTCCTACCCCCGCAAGTGTATATGATAAATCAGCTTGCATTTGTACTCTCTGTCTTGAAAAACCCTCTGTGTTTGCGTTTGAGATGTTGTGGCTAGCAGTGTGTAGTGCAGTTTGCTGAGCTAATAGTCCTTTTGTCGCTGTGTTTAAAGTTCCAAATATACCAGACATGTTCTCCTCCTATACCGTTTGGTCAATAAATGTAGATAAATCGTTTTTTTCTAATCCATTTTTCTTGTAGGTATTGCCTTTCGATAAGACTTTGGCAATACTCTCCATAATGTTTTTCTCATAGCTCAATGCTTGTTCAGTTAACATTTGATTGGTTTTTTGAAGCTCGATAACTTCGGCAAACAACTTCCTCATGTTTTCATTTATATCAATATTGTTCATATCTAACAAATTAAGTTCATCTAATTTTTTAGTTTTTTCTTCTATTATGGATTCAAGGACTCCTCCATCATCATGGATTAGTGCATCTTTTTCAATCAATAGAATTTTTTTAAGGCTTTCCAAAGTATTCATCATTTCTTTAAAATTATTCATTGATTTCACTTTCTTTCTGTTTTTCCATAGCTGAAATTATTTTTTCAGCTATCTTCTCTGGCTCTACTTTATATGCTCCTTCCAATATCTGCTTTCTAATTCTCTCTACTTTTTCACTATAGTCGACATTGGACATCATGTTTATCCTGCTTGTCAGTTTCTTTGCAGAGTCTGAAATTTCTATATTGACACTTTTTGAGATTCTTTCTTCCTTGTCATTATTTGGTTTCTTTTCGTTTTCCTTATATATGTTATTTACTATATTTTGGTTTTGTATTCTACTTATCTTCATAAAAATTCCTCCTCTTACTTTTCTAATCGGATTTTGATTCCATTATTTAATAGCTATTTAAAAAATAAAGCCATAGTTTACCCATGGCTTTATTTTAATTCCTTTAATCTCTGTTCTTTGCTCATAATATTAGTTATTCTTATTCCAAAGTTTTCATTTATTACAACAACTTCGCCTTGTGCTATTAGTTTTCCGTTTACATATATCTCTAATGGCTCGTCAGCTTGCTTATCCAATTCTATGACCGAACCGTTCCCGAAAGACAAAACTTCCTTTATAGTTTTTTTAGACTTCCCAAGTACCACACTAAACTCAAGTGGCACATCTAGGATTAAGTCTAAATTTCTTGGACTCTTCCTGTCATCTATGGATACATTTAGCTCTTCAAAAGAAGGTTTTTGTACATTTACTTTTTCTTTTTTATCCTCTGGTTTCGATTCAATATGTTCTGATACATTTAAGGTTGAGGTTTCTTTATTTTCAACTGTAGCTTTGCTTTCAGCAGTTTTTAAGTTGTTGTCTTCAGCCTCACCTTTCATTTTATTTACTATCTCTTCAACTGTTTCTCTAGTGTATAGTTGCATTATTTCGCTCTCTATGCTTCCCTCTACATCAAGCTTAAAAGCAATTTTGCAAATATTCATGTCAGGATCTAGATCTCCAAATCCCTTTGCTTCATTTGTATCCCAAAGTGATACTTCAGGCGGCAAAATATCAATTTCCATGCCAAGCATTGTTGCCATAGATGTCGATGCTGATCCAATCATTTGATTCATCGCTTCAGCTACTGCACTCATTTCAAATTCAGATAATTCTTGTTTTGCATTGCTGCCATCGCCACCCATCATTAAATCAGCAATAATAGATGCATCTTCGACATCTACCATTAGCAAGTTATTGCCTTTGGGACCTTTCTTAAATCTTACATTAGCAACTACCTTAGGCACTTTACATTCATCAATGACTTGTCTAAACGGAATCCATGAAACTCTTGGAGTAGTTATGAGCACTCTTTTATTTAGCAAAGTAGAAAGGGTAGTAGCTGCTGTAGACATTGATATATTGCCAACTTCACCAATTATGTCCTTGTCAACGTCTGTAAGAGTAAAATCATCCGAGCCGTTATTTTGACTTTTCTTTAATAATGCATCTATTTCCTCTTGAGATATAAAATTATCACTCATTCTAAAACATCCTCTTCTATATATTGTAATACTTCCACTGCTAAACTATTGTTTATCTTGCCTGGTCTAACTAGAAAATGCGGTTTCCCTTCAACTAGCATTTCAAGCGGTTCATCAATTCTACTGTCTAATCTTATACAGTCTCCTTCTTCTAAATTCAGAAAATCTCTAATACTTATTTGGGTTTTTCCAAGCTCTACATCCAAACTTACAGGAACTCCCATGATTCTTTTTTCCACTTGTTCTCTGTTGTCTTCCACAATTTCTCCATCAGATTCAAACCAATTTTTAAAACTTAGCTTGTCTATTACTGAATCTAGAGAAATATATGGAATACATATATTTATAAAGTTTTTATTTTCCATTAATTCAAAAGTAAAGCTTATGAGTATTACTGGCTCATTTGGCGATGCGATTTGAATTATTTGAGGATTTGTCTCCAAAATTTCTAGCTCAGACTCTATTTCCACTACATCGTTCCAAGCTAGATCAAAAGCATTTAAAACCACTATTGCTAATTCCTCAAGAATAGATAATTCAATTTCGGTGAAATTTTCTTTCTTCTTTGCAACTACTGTTTCCTTTAACTCATTCCCGCCGCACATGAGCTCAATGATTTGATAGCAAGCCTGAGGGCTAATTTCAATAAGTAAATTGCCATTAAGAGGTTTTGATTTAAATATAGTCATAAGTGTAGGGTTTGGTACAGATCTAGTGAATTCATCAAAACTTATCTGCTCAACTGCAACAATTTTTATCTCAACATTATTTCTCACTAAATTTGAAATAGTATTCCCAGCTATTTTAGAGAAGTTCTCAAATATCATGTATAATGAATTGATGTGGTCTTTAGAAAGTTTAAACGGCCTTCTAAAGTCATAAGGCTTTATTTTGTTTTTTTCCTCTTCATTAGAAACATTTTCGGGGGTTATTTCCCCGCTGCTTAAAGCTTTAAGCAAAGAATCTATTTCTTCTTGTGACAGAACTTGTTTCAAGTAAATCCCTCATTTACTATAATCTATTTAATTTAGATCTTATTCTCTATTTGTTCAACTAGTTTTTCTATATCTATTACATCTATTATTTTATTGTTTATGTCAACAATGCCCATTATGTTTTGGTTGTCTTCTTTTTTCAGTATTTGAATCTGTTCTTCCTTTATATTTAGTACCTGCTCAACCTCATCAACGAGCAATCCTAATAGATCATCTTCATAATTTAATATAATGATACTATTATAGCATAACTTATCCTCAATAAAAAGAATCTTGCTTAAGTTTATTAATGTAACTACATTTCCTCTTAAATTGATTAATCCTTCAACCCAATCTGGCGCATTTGGCACTTTTATTAATGGCATAGACTTTGTTATCTCGCTTACTTTGTTAGTAGGTATGGCAAATAATTTTTCATTAAGGCTAAAAACAATGACTTGCACTTTATCACCTCACATTTAAAATTTTGACAAAGATTGAGATACTCTATCTACGTCAAATGGTTTTACTATGAAATCAATTGCCCCAGATTGGATCGCCTCCATAACCATTGATTGCTGCCCCATAGCTGAACACATAATAACTTTTGCATTAGGATCGATTTTCTTGATCTCTTTTAATGCTGTAATTCCATCCATTTCAGGCATTGTTATATCCATAGTTACTAAATCAGGTTTCTCAGCTTTGTATTTTTCTACTGCTTCTAAACCATTTTGTGCCTCTGCAACAACTTCAAACCCATTTTTCTCTAAAATATCTTTTAATTTCATTCTCATAAATATTGCATCATCAACAACTAAAACTCGTTTTGCCATTTATTTATCTTCCTTCCTAAAATATAATAAATTTCTTTTGACTATCTCATGCAAATGCTACCCACATCCAATATCAATGTTATGTCACCATTTCCAAGAATGGTTGCCCCAAGGTACTCTTTCATTTTCCCAAGAATTCCATTCAACTTTTTAATGACTATTTCTTGCTGTCCAATTAGTTCGTCAACTACTAGCCCATAATATTGATCACCTAGTAGAGTTAATATTAGATGATGGTTTTCTCCAACCTCAGACAGTCCAAGTTTCTGATTAACTCTTACTACCGGCACTGCTCTCTCTCTGTACATGTACAATTCGCTGAGTTTAGATTGCAATATATCTTTATCTTCTATTTTTATTACTTTTTCTATTATTCCCAATGGTATAGCGAACGTTTCTCCACCTATTTTTACTAATAGAGCTTGTATTATTGACAGAGTAAGTGGCAGCTTGATGATAAATGATGTGCCTTTGTTAATTTCACTGATTACCTCAATAGTCCCTCCCAATGAGCTTATTTTTTGTTTTACTACATCCATTCCCACTCCTCTTCCAGACACGTCTGTAATTTCTTTAGCTGTGGAAAATCCTTGATCAAAAATAAGTTGTAGTAAGTCGTCTTCAGATAAATTTTCAGTGCTTATTCCTCTTTTTTCTGCCGTTTCTTTTATGGCCTCTATGTTTATGCCAGCTCCGTCATCAGACACAACAATTATTACTCGATTCCCTTCTTGATAAGCGTTTAATTTTATTATTCCTTCTTCAGGCTTGTTTAGCTTAATTCTTTTATCTACGGACTCTATTCCATGATCAGCTGCATTTCTGATAAGGTGAATAAGTGGTTCGCTTAGCTCCGAAACAACTGTCCTGTCTAGTTCTGTTTCTTCTCCTTCTATGACTAAACTTATTTTTTTATTCAATTCTTTTGACAAATCTCTTACCATTCTAGGAAATCTATTGAATACAACGCTAACCGGTTGCATCCTTATCTTTAAAACAAGGTCTTGTAACTCGGATGTTATCCTTGCAACCTGCCCTAACGGCTCATCAATTTCATTTATATCCGCTCTTTTGCTTACATCTTCAAGCCTAGTTCTATATATAACAAGTTCAGAAACAAGATTCATGAAACTATCTAATTTTTGAATATCTACTCTTATTGATTGGTTTAAATTGCTATTATTTGAAAGTTTTGTATCTGATTTTTTGTTTTCTTTCTTGGTTTCAGATTTTAGATTTGTTTCAGTTGAATAATTCGGCTGTATTTCTAAAATATTCACATTTTCAATTTCTGAAACATTTTCAATTTTTTCTTTTACATCAGCAATGGTTTCTTTAGTCAATAAAATTAATCTAAATGTTTTTTCATACTCTCCATTTTCAAGATTTTGTGCATCCGGATAAGTATATATAACATCTCCAATTTTTTCTAAATTGTTGATCACGAGATATGCTCTTGGGCCCTTCAAAAGGCATCCATCATCTATTGTAACATCTATTACATAAGCATTGTATCCTCTTTCATAAGCACTCTTTATTACATTTTCATCTGTTTCAGATAATACAAATTCTTTTAGTTCATCAACTTTTTCAGTTTTTTTATTTTGATCGTTTTTATTTATCAATTGCTCTAATTCTTCCAGTAAATCTTTGACATAAGTGTCATCTTTATTGTTTCTTAAGTCCTCTACAATTTCTGTAAGTTTATCTAGGCATCTAAATATTAAGTTGATTATATTGTCTTCTTTAAAGTTCTCTCCACTTTTTAATAAGCCCAATAGGCTTTCCATTCTATGGGTTAAATCAGTCATTGATTTGTATCCCATAGTAGCAGCCATGCCTTTTAAAGTGTGTGCTGCTCTAAACATCTCTTCAAGAGAGTCTATGTCGTTTATATTCTGTTCAATTCTAAGCATATTGTCATTTAATAACTGTAAGTATTCTTCTGTTTCTTCAAAAAACAATTCTTTGTATTTGCTGTTGTCGTCCACTTAATTATTCACCTCTATATCACATTTTTTCATAAATACATGTAGCAATCTTCTTTAGACCAAATTCTCTTGGATTGTATATCCCCTCAGTAGCTCCTATAAAAAGTAGGCCCCCGCTAACTAACGATTCACTAAATTTTTTATATACTTCATCTTTTACATCTGGTTTAAAATAAATCGTAACATTCCTACATATAACGAGATGGCAATCTTTCTCATACTTATCTAGTAGCAAATCGTGCCTTTTAAAATTTACTTTTTTGCGCAAACTTTCTGATACTCTAAAATGATCTGCCTCTTTTACAAAATATTTGCTTATTAAATAATCATCCAAACCCTTTAATTCTGCCTCTTTGTATTTGCCGTCCCTTGCTTTTGACAATACTTCCTTATCAATATCTGTTGCAATTATTTCTGCCCTATTGAGCAAATTATTTCTATCCAACATAATACATACGCTGTAAGGCTCAGCTCCATTTGAACATGCCGCGCTCCAAATCTTAAGCTTGTTGAATTTCTTGCTTGTATTATTTACTATTATTTCTTCTAATTGCTCAAACATGTCTTTGTTTCTAAAAAATTCTGTTACATTAATTGTAACTTGATCTAAAAATTCTTTTCTTATTTTATCATCTTTGCTTATTAATTTTGAATACTCAATCATGTCTTTTGCCCCTGACTTTTTCATGACAGAAAGTATTCTTCTTTGCATTTGAGCGTCTTTATAAAAGCTTAAATTCAAATTGAGTTCTTTATATACAAAGTCATAAAAATAATCGAATTCTTTCTCCATTGTTTCACCTCAACAATTCTATAATTCTTTGAGAAATTTCATTTAAACTTAATATCTCATCTATGACGCCTAGCTTTATTGCACTTTGGGGCATCCCGAAAATAGTGCTGCTTTCTTTATCTTGGGCAATGTTATAACCATTAAGTTCTTTTATTCTTTTCATCCCCCTTGAACCATCTTTCCCCATTCCAGTCAATATTATCCCTAAAAGATTGTTGGTGTAAATTTCAGCAGCCGACTCAAATAGATAGTCCACAGATGGTCTTACCCCATTTATTTTTTCTCGTTTATCTAATCTTATTCTCTTATCGTCAATTGTCATGTGATAGTCTCCTGGAGCAAGATATACGACATTTTTTTCAATCACCATATCATCTTTCGCTTCTACAACTTTTAGTTTCGATTCCATATCCATTCTTGAAGCTAAAGATGTGGTAAATCCCGCTGGCATATGTTGAACAATAAATATAGGAACGCCTATGTCGCTTGGCAACTCTTTTATCAAACTTACCAGCGCTTTTGGTCCTCCGGTTGAAGCTCCTATAGCAATCGCTTTTATTTGAAGCTTATTATCGCCTATAGCTCTTTTTTTAGGCTCATGTGTTTTTGAGTCATCAACATCTCTTCTTTGCAATACACTTGCAATTATTTTGCTTGCTAAATCATTCTTTAGTTCATCAAAATTGTCATTTATATTCGTTGGTTTTTCGATAAAGTCAAAAGCGCCTTTTTCCAAAGCTTCTATTGTTATTTCCGAGTTCGTATTTGAACTTAGCATTATTACTGGCAATTTGTATTTTTCTCTGATTATTTCAAGTGTTTTTATGCCATTCATTATCGGCATTTCTACATCCAAACTAACAACATCGGGTTTTAATTTTGGTATCATTTCCAAAGCATCTTTGCCATTTCTTGCAGTACCAACTATTGTGATTTCTTTTACGTCTTTTAGCATGTCAGAGATTATTTTTCTCATAAATGCTGAATCGTCTACAATTAAAAGTCTTATCGCCATGTTGATCAACACCTTATATTATTATAATTTCGCTATTTGCGCATCTAATAGTCACTTTAAAATCCTCTAAATTCACAATCATAGTCCTTCCGGAATTGCCTCCGGTATGACTTGCAACGATTGGTATTCCAAGACTTTCAAGAGTCCTTTTTACCGCCAATACATTTTGCTCACCTATGCCATTTTCAGCTCCATTTAAGTTGAATTCAAACATGCTAGCACCGCCTGCAATCTTTGCTACTAAATTCATATTGGAATACCCTTTTTTCATTTCTGAAACCATTTTGGGAATAGCTAAATTAGCAAATTTCTCGATCTTTATATTGCGACTAAAACTAGAACTGTCTGGCAAAAGAATATGGCTTAGTCCACCAACTTTGTGGATTGTATCGTAAATCGCAATCCCTACGCATGAGCCAAGTCCTAGCGTCATTAATATGTTTGGAGACGTGGTTATCTTGTAGTCAGATATTCCAACTTTTATAGTCTCTACCATTCATCATTCCTCATTCCTCATTTTCATTGCTTATTTCCGCTAATTTTTCTTCAATATCTTTCAAATTTTCTTCTTGTTCATAGTCGAAAAGTTCTTGAATATTTAAAATAATTATTATGTCATCTTCTAGCTTAATAAAGCCTTCGATATATTTTTTAGATATTTCGTATTGCTCGTAGTTTTTTTCAATTTGATTTGAGCCATATCTTTGTATACCTTCGATGTCCTCCACTAAAAACCCTAACATTCTGTCTTTCCATGTCGTAACAATCACTTTACTCTTTGAATTGTTCGAAATGTAAATTCCATATAATTTCTTAGTCAAGTCTACAATAGGCAATATCTTTTCATCATATTTAATGACTCCAAGTACATAGTCGTAAGTCTCAGGAATTTTTTTAGGCTCAGTAAAGTCAATTATCCTGTCTATGCTGCCAATATCAATGGCATATCTCTGATTGTTCAATCTGAAAATAATATATTGTTCCATGTTTTCCTCCAATCTCTATATTTGAAAACTAGATATCATTTGTTTTAATTGATGGGAAATATCTTTTAATTTTTCTGCATATTCTACAAAACTCACAGTGGTTGCAGTTATTTCTTCGGTTGATGCTGACACTTCTTCTGTGCTTGCGCTAATTTCTTCAGATACAGCTGAGATGTTTTGAGTGTTTTCCAAAATTTCATTTTTCCTGAACTTTAGGTCAAGTATGAGTTCTGAAATGCTATCTACTTTATCGCCTAAAGAGCTGATGGAGTTCAAAATCTGAACAAATGCATCTTTTGTTCTATCAACGGTATCTACTTGCTCATTAACTACTTCCTTAGCTTTTGACATTGCTAAAACAGCTTCATCAGATCTATCATTCATCGCATTAATTAAATTTCCGATATCTTTAGTTGCGTCTTGCGACTTTTCAGCAAGCTTTCTTATCTCCTCTGCCACCACAGAAAATCCTCTTCCAGCATCTCCTGCTCTTGCAGCTTCTATTGCTGCATTTAAAGCCAATAGATTTGTTTGTTCAGCAATTTGGTTTATAGTGTCAGTTATAACATTAATTTCATTTGATTTCTGTTTAACTTCATTTATTATCTCATTTGTCAAATTTGTCGCTTCTTCAGTTTTTTTCGCTTTATCAGTAAGTTCTTCAACTCTCAATAATCCGTCATTGCTATATCTGTCAGTCTCCTTTGAAAGCTCATTTATTGTTTCAATTGACTCTGATACATCATCCAACACTTTTGAGAATTCCATAATGTTCTGAGAGTTTTTTTCAATATCTTCTGCTTGCTCTTGGCTACCTCTAGCTATTTCGTAAATAGTTTGTGAAACTTCATTTAGCGCAGCATTTGCTTCTTTAGTCATTCCAAGTATCATATCTGAAGCTTCCACAACATCATCCGAAGAATCAGACACTTTTTTAAGCGTATTTCTAATTTTAGCTAGCATGTCGTTAAAATGTATTGAAATAGCTCCAAATTCGTCTCTAGATTCAATCCTTACATCTGTGTTGAGTGCTCCTTCTGATACTCTTTCAAATGATTTTTGAAGTTGATTGACTTTCTTGCTGATATTTTTGCTCAGTATCAATGTAGCTATTACTGCGATTAAAACTGCTATTATAGCTACTATAATTGTATTTAATAACAATATAGAAGTTTTTTGTGTCAATTAAGTTTTAGGTATTAACGCCGCTAACTTCCACCCTGTTCTTTCATTAGTTCTAAATATACCATAAAAATCATCATCTGAAGCATCTTTGTAATCAGAAATTCCATTTGAATTATTTGTCATGTCTTCCCATAATTTTAAATCTGTAATTGTTGCCTTTCCAATGGAATCTTTGTCTTTCGCAATTAAGTTAATACCATTTTGATCAGTTATTATTATATTTCCAGAATTTCCTATTACAAGATTTGTCAATTGATCCGATAAAACGGCTAAGTCAATATCTATCCCAACAACTCCGACAATGTTGTTATCTTTTACCACTGCTTTTGCAGCTGATATTACAATTTTTCCTGTTCCTGCATCTACATAAGGATTAACCCATATCACTTTATCTTTATTGGCTTGAGCAGTTGTGTACCACTCCCTAATAGTAGGATCATAATTAGTCAACGGGACTTTAGGGTATAGAGCCATTCTTTTATCTGATGTTCCAAAATACACAGTCAATGTATTAACGTCTAAATCTTTATAGTCCTTCAATTTTGTCATGAAATCTTCTTCTGTTATTTCTCCATTGAAGAAATTAACTACTTTATCATCTTTGGCTAACACTTTAAGTTGTTTTTCTACATCTATTAAATAATTGTCTATGCTAAGCTCTATATACTCTAGCGTTTGGTCGCTAGAATCAATTAATTTATCTTTGTACAAATTATATGAGTTATAGTAATTTATTCCCCCAACTAAAATTATTGAAAAGATAGTTATTAAAATCATTACGGTTGATATTTTTCTGCTTATGGACTTAATTTTACCGCTTTTGTCTTTTTTGTTTTTCTCCTTTTTCATATAAACTACCTTCCTTTATTTAAATTCAATTTAAATTTTAAATTGATTTAGCAGCTCACTCAAATCATTTGAAAGTTCCTTTTGTTCCCTTGCTTTCTTTTCTATCTCTAGCAACGATCTTGATGTTTCATCGCTTCCTAAGCTTATCTCTTGTGCAGATGCATTAGCCTCTTCAATAACTGCTGCTACAGATTCAATGGATGAGCCGATGTCATCTACCGACATAGATATTTCAGCCGTTGCAACAGAAAACTCTTTAGTCAGTTCTTTTACAAATTGAGCATCTTCAAAATATAAATTTCCTGTATTTTCAAGTTTATCGTAGTCGTTTGTTACATCTTCATCAATGAATTTCAGGATTTCTCTTGCACTATTTGCTAAGCTGTCTACGGATTTGTTTACTTTTGTTATGATTTGCTTTATCTTTGATGTTGTCTCTTCAGAGTGTTCTGCAAGTTTTCTTATTTCGTCAGCTACCACAGAAAAACCTCTTCCAGCTTCGCCAGCTCTAGCCGCTTCTATTGCTGCATTTAAAGCTAAAAGGTCAGTTTGACTTGCAATTTCAGATATCACATCTGTCATTTTTTCAATATCTTCAACTACTTTTGCTTCTTCGATGGATTTCATGATTATTTTTTGCTTTTCTAGATATATTCCACGAGCATTTGTTTTTGAAAGAACAGCGGTCTCTTGCATTTGTTTAGCTCTGTTTTCTATTTCTTCTCCCTTTTCTTCGCCAACTTTAGCTTTTTGCACTAATTCCTTGGTTTTCGTTGAAATTAGTTCAGACGAAGATGCTACTTGTTCCACAGATGCGCTTGTTTCTTCCATTCCTGCTGCGATTTGGCTAACTGAGTTGTTGATATTTATTCCCTGTTCGGAGACAATTTGTATTTCATTAGACAAGCTATTGCTGGAATCAGATGTCTTTTCCACTGCCACTTCAAATTCCTTTAGCAAGTGACTTATCTTTTCTATCATCTTGCTGAAATTTCCCAATAATTTCCCTATCTCATCATTCCTGTTGTCGTACTTTTCATCTAGTTTTATGGTGAAGTCCCCTTCTGCTATTAAAGAAGTTGCAGTTTCAAGAGATTTGATAGGTTTTGTTATATTCCCAGAAATTCTATATCCTAAAAATACAGAGCAAATTATGGACAATACTAAAACAATGGCTGTAAACATCAAATCTCTGTTCGCAAATTGCGTATTATTCTCCGAAGTAATTCTTGCTTCGTTTAAGTTTAAAGTCATTAATTTAGTGTATGTATCAGTGATTTTCTTGTTGAGTTCTCCGCCTTGACCGTACATCAAAACTCTGGCTTCATTTGGCTTGTTTGCTTTTGATAAACTTATTACTTTCTTCATCAACTCATCGTATTCGGCTTTATAACTCTTCAATGAAGTTGTCAGCTCTTTTTCTTCCTCACTATTTGCTGTAATAGAGTAATTTTCTAGAAGCTTATCAAACTGTGAATTTTTCTTTTGTATAGATGCTTCATCTATAACTGCCATCTGTCCAACGATTATCACGTCTTTTATTTCACTTTGCATTGAAAGATAGGACTCTACAATCATCACCAATTCTCCTAGGGGAACTGTATTATTCTTATAGAGCTTGTCGTCATTTTTCTGGATTTCTAGCATACTATAGATTGCAACCGACCCTAATATAAGAGTGAAAAAAGAAATTAGCAAAAATCCACTAGTGATTTTTTTTCTTATAGATTTGTTGAAAAATTCCATATACATCCCCCTTAAGATAACAATATTTGCTTAAAATAAATATCGGTGATAATAATCTTTTTTTAACCTTTACTCAGAAAATAATTCGTCAATATTACTAAAAGAGAAGAGTTATGGTAAAATATCATTATAATTTATAGAAGGGTGTTAATATGAAATCTCATGATGAAAATTTTGTAATAAATCTAGCAATAAATGTAGGAAAGATTATGCTTGAAAGTGGAGCTGAAATATATAGAGTTGAAGAGACAATAGAAAGAATGATCACTTCAAAATTAGACTCAAAAGTCGATGTTTTTGTACTTCCAACAGGTATCATTGTGAGTGTCAAATCCAGTACAAACTCAACAACTAGATTGGAAAGGATACATTCATCTCAACTTAATTTAGAGGCTATATCACGAGCGAATTCATTTTCGAGAATATATACTCAAAATGATTTAAGCGATGAAGATCTTGAAATACTCCTGACAAGCTTAACTGACATACCCCAGTTTTCGAAGAGAACTACTTTTATATTTACAGGAATAGCTGGGGGGCTTTTTACAGGTCTGACAGGCGGTAGTATATTGGAAACTTTAGTCGCATTTGTAGCTTCTATATCAGTGGG
Organism: Soehngenia saccharolytica DSM 12858; assembly: GCF_059568515.1. Classification (NCBI taxonomy): domain Bacteria; kingdom Bacillati; phylum Bacillota; class Tissierellia; order Tissierellales; family Tissierellaceae; genus Soehngenia; species Soehngenia saccharolytica. The sequence continues at coordinate 52,982 of NZ_JCANTN010000010.1, forward strand.
TTACCTTTTGACTAAACTTGCTAGGTTCAAGCCAAATTTCTTTATAAAAAATATCATTGGCGGATTTTTAATTGCTGGCATTGGTGTGTTGTCTTATTTTATATTTGAAAAATTCGGATTTTATCTAGATTACAATCGGATAATTATTGGCCCTTTAATGACATTAGTGCCCGGAGTGGCTCTTACTAACGGAATTAGGGACTTGATTTCTGGGGAACTCATAGCTGGTGGGGCAAAAATTATAGAGGCAATTTTTATTGCAATTGCTCTAGCATTTGGTGTCGGTATAGCATTGCAAATCTCATTTGCGTTTATTTAGGAGGTTATCATGAATTTTATAACTCAAGTAGTGCTTTCTTTTTTTAGCATCTTTGGTTTTGCAATAATATTTAATATACCTAGAAGGTCTATTTTCTTTGCAAGCTTAAATGGCATGGTTGGGTGGGTCATATTCTACTATGTTCAAAATGCAAGCACGAACTTTATACTTCCACCACTTATAGGATCATTGTTCGTAGGTCTAGTGGGTGAAATATTAGCAATATATCATAAGCAACCTGCGACATTATTTATTATCCCTGGAATAATTCCTTTTGTTCCTGGATACGGCATCTACTACACTATGTTTCATATATTAAATAACGATTTATCAAATGCTCTTAGCACTGGTGTGGAATCAATTTTTGTAGCTATTGCCATAGCGTGTGGTGTTGTGGTGGCAACATCTCTAACCCGCTTTTTAAGACCTTATTTAGAAAATATGCTCAGTTAGAAGTTGAATTTATTTGTTAAAATATAGTTAAATAATTTATTATATAATTACAAAAATTTTTTTATGTGTTATAATTAAAGCAAACGTTATTATAATATTAAAGGAGGCTTTATAGATGATTGTAGGAGTCCCAAAAGAGATAAAAGCTCAAGAAAACCGTGTAGCTATGACACCTGCTGGTGTTGATGCACTTGTTAGAGCAGGACACAAAGTACTAGTTGAAACAAATGCTGGTTTAGGTTCAGGTTTCAGTGACGAAGCGTATAAAGCTCAAGGAGCAGAAATACTTCCCGAAGCAAAGATGGTTTGGGAACAAGCAGATATGATAATGAAAGTTAAAGAGCCACTTCCTTCAGAATATCAATATTTCAGAAAAGGCTTGATTATATTCACATACCTTCATCTAGCAGCAGACGAAGAATTGACAAAAGCACTTGTTGATTCAGGTGTAATCGCTATTGCATATGAAACAGTACAAAATCCAGATAGATCATTGCCTCTGTTGACACCTATGAGCGAAGTAGCAGGCAGAATGGCAATTCAAGAAGGGTCAGTTTATCTTGAAAAATCAAAAGGTGGAAAAGGTGTTTTAGTTGATGGTGTTACAGGTGTTCCTCCAGCTCATATAGTAATAGTAGGTGCTGGTATTGTTGGAACTGCAGCATTAAGAAGAGCTGTTGGCCTTGGTGCAAGAGTAACTGTTGTAGATATTAATGTAGATAGATTAAGATATTTAAACGAAGTATTTATGGGAAGCATTGAAACATTGTACTCAAACAATTACAATTTAACTCAAGCTGTTAAAACAGCAGATTTAGTTGTTGGTGCAGTATTGATTCCTGGAGCTAAAGCTCCTAAATTGATAACAGAAGAAATGGTTAAACAAATGGAACCAGGTAGCGTTATAGTTGATGTTGCTATAGATCAAGGCGGAAGCGTTGAAACTATAGATCACCCAACTACTCATGCTGACCCAATATTTGTTAAACACGATGTAATTCACTATGCAGTTGCAAATATTCCTGGAGCTGTTCCAAGAACATCGACATTTGCATTGACAAACGTAACTTTGCCTTATGCAGTTAGAATTGCAAATAAGGGTTGGAAGAAAGCTTTGATGGATGAAGAGCCATTGAGAAAAGGTGCAAATATATTAGAAGGTAAAATTGTCTATAAATCAGTTGCAGATGCATTTAATATGTCCTATACTCCAGTTGAAGAAGTACTAGGAATGTAATTTAAAGCCGCATGATAATTCATGCGGCTTTACTTTTATTATTGAATTCTATCTAATATTACATTTAAGTCTTCTACTGGTTTTACTACTTCCCATGCCGAGCCATCATCTGATACTTTCAACAATGACATTGACTGAGTACCAAGTCGTTTCCCATTTGCGAAGTCTACTGTTCCGCCCATAGGGATCTTAAATGGCTCTTTTTCCATTCCATTAATGTAATTTTCCCAATTTAATGTTTCTCCTTCAACTCTTCTCAACCCTTCTACGAAGAAATATCCAGCAATCCATCCAGCCATTGAAAATGCATTTGCAGCATATTCAGGTTTCCCGTAGTTAGTCATTCCTTGTACAAATTCATCAACCTCTTCTTGATTACTTAAATCTACCCATGCATTTGAATAGATAGGGAATTTATTTGCAGTATTTGCGTAATCTGCTTGGAAATTTGCTATTGTAGTAGCATCAGCATTTGAATAAGTTGTAAATACAGGCTTATTTACTCCTTGTGCTATCAAACCTTTGATGATTGTTGGCAATGTCGCTTGAATGGATGCTGCAACTATTACATCAACATTTTCATTTTTCATTTTTAGTGCTTGACTTGATACATCAGTTGCTCCAGGATTTACTTGTTCTTTTACAACAGTATAATCAGCGCCTAACTTTTCTACTTGATTTTCAACTCCTGCTAATAAGTCTTTTCCAGCGTCATCATTTGTATAAATTACGCCGATTTTTTTAGCATTATGTTCTTCTATTGCTCTAGCTACAATCAATCTACCTTCAGTTACATAAATTGGTTGCACTGGAAATAATCCTTTTCCTTTTTCAATACTTGTAGCATCTTCATTGTAAAGAGCTGCTATGCCAGCTGCAAAATAAACTGCGGGTATCCCTGTTTCTTTTAATAAATCCAAAGTTGCACCTATCGTAGGTGTTCCAAAATGACCTACAATTGCAAAAACTTTATCATCATTTATCAATTGTTCTGTAAATGTTGTCGCCTTTATTGGATCAAATTCATCATCATAATGAACGAATTCAATCTTTCTTCCATCTACTCCACCTGCATCGTTTACCATCTTAAAATACGCTTCTATACCAGCATTAAACGGTACTCCAACTGCTGCAAACGCTCCAGATGTCGCTGCTGTGTTTCCAACTTTTACTGTAGTATCTGTAACCCCTTGTGCGATTTCATTGCTTGTCGTACAGCCTGCTAAAGTTGATATGAGCATAGCTAAAACCATTATAATAGATATTCTTTTTTTCATTTTGTTCCCTCCTAGTTAATTTTGGTAGTGGCAATAAGACACTCCTTTTTTTTATTTAAAACCTTATATTATTAAGGGTTACATCATTTTTATAAAATAAAAAACAATGACCCCCCTTTTTCTGTTATAATTTGAGTTGGTACACAACAAATTCTAAAGAAAAGAAAGGTTGGTCATTGTTATGTCTCAAATTATATCCTATTTACTTATATATAATCAATACTTAATTAATCAAATTTATGAATTAACTTTATTTATCGCAAAGTATATTCCTCTCAAGCAATTGGCTTTTGATGATTCTCACAGCCCCAAATATCAAAAAATTAAAATTGACAAGCTTCCAATTATCAAAAAGTTCATTAAACAGGATTACAGTTTTCTGCTTGAATACTATTTCTGGAAGTATGGTAAGCCTGTAAAACCAGTTCAGCGTCGTAATGGTAAAACTATACCCGAGGAAACGGTATGCCCTGTTTGTGGTGCCCCTCATCAATACATTTATGACAACAATGGTGGTAAAGGACAATACCAATGCAAAATCTGTGGTCAAACCTTTGTTACTGGTGAACAAGTAACATCACATCTAGTTCTTATATGTCCTTATTGTGGGCATACCTTAGTTGCTGTTAAAGACCGTAAACACTTTGTTGTTCATAAATGTGTCAATAAAAATTGTTCTTATTACAAGAGCAATTTAAAGCTACTTCCTAATGATTTAGATCCTAGTGAGAAGCATAAATACAAGCTCCATTATATCTATCGTGAATTTACGCTAGATTTCTTTTCTATGGATTTAAACAACCTTCCTTCTTGGGCTACAAGCTTTAAGTTTAGAAAGAACAATGCTCATATTATGGGGCTTTGTCTTACTTATCATGTTAATCTTGGTTTATCTCTTCGAAAAACTGCTGAAGCTATGCGTGAAATACACAATATCAATATTTCTCATACCATGGTAGCTAGTTACGCTAGAACCGCTTCAGTACTTATCAAGCCTTTTGTTGATACCTTTGATTACAAGCCTTCAAACAACTTAGCTGCTGATGAAACCTATATTAAAGTCAAAGGCCTTAAGGGATACATTTGGCTCATTATGGATACTGTTTCTCGCTCTATTCTTGGCTATCAAGTTTCTAAAAGTCGTGATGTTGGTCCTTGCATCCTTACCATGAGAATGGCTTTTGATAAGTTCAAAGAATTCCCAGGTAAAGCATTAAAATTTATCGCTGATGGTTACAGTGCCTATCCTTTAGCTGCTCAACAATTTAAAATTGAAAAAGGCTGGGATTTCGATATTACTCAAGTAATTGGTCTAACTAATGATGATGCTGTGTCCAAAGAATATCGCCCTTTTAAACAGAAAATTGAGCGTCTTAACCGTACCTTCAAAGCTTCTTACCGTGTTACTTGCGGTTATGGCACCGATGACGGTGCTTATTATGGTGTGAATCTTTGGGTTGCTTATTACAACTTTCTTCGCCCCCATGAGCTTTATGGGAGAAAGCGTCCATTGAACGAAGTTGATTTGCTTAAGGATGCTGGCAATATGCCTGGTAAATGGCAGCTTCTTATCTTTTTAGGACAGCAGGTTATTCTTAATATGCAAGAAAATCCTGCATCTTAATTTTTATCTGTTCTTAGATTTTAGAGCCTGAGGTAAACTAGCCACCCGCTAGGGCTTGCCCTTGATGGCGTGTAAAAACAATGCTACAATGCTGCGAACGAGACGGTGAAACTTTTCTGTTCTTGAGTTTTTTCGCCGTCGGTGTTAACTTAACAGCATTGTTTTGTAATGCAGTCAAGGGTGGCGACAACTACCATAAAAGTATAATTTTGCGATTTTCTAGGTTCTTATGAGCCTATTTTTTTTATCCTGTTTTTTCATAGGCTACTTTACACTATC